>NZ_VHLC01000150.1:0-16456 GCF_006547355.1 Myxococcus sp. AB036A
TACGAGCTTCATGAGCGTCTCGTGGGCTCGGAGTTGTGTATAAGAGACAGCTGCTGCTCGGCCCAGCAGCGGACCGCGTACGCCTCCAACTCCGGCAGCACGGAGATAACATCGTCGACCCGCTCCTCCGTCAGCCCCTCGCCCCCGGTGAAGCCCCACCAGCGCGCCAGCGCCATTGGGGGCGGGCGGTCGGACCAAAGGCACGCGAAGAAGGCCTGAGCCCACGCGGGCTGGCCCCCAGCGACCAGCCCATTCAGAACGGGCCAGAAGTCCGCAGGGTCCTCTCCCGCATGGTCGGCATCAAGCAGCAGCAGCTCAGCATCGTCCCTCAGCTCGGCGGGCGCTATGGACGAAGGCGGCCGGGGCAGCGTGGTGATGACGACGGCCAGCCGACTCGCCGCGGAGCCGTCGTCCCAGACGCAGCTCACCGTCCGGTGCCACAGAGTCAGGGCATTCCTAAACGAGAGGTGGGCGGTGGCGATGCGCTGCGCCAGGCGCATGGCGATTCCTGGCAACCGCGCCTGCTCCCCCGCCTCGGCCACCTGCTCCAGCCGTAGGGTGAGTTCCTCAAGCTCCGGGAGGCTGAGCTCCGTGGACGCGTCGAGCCGCTGGTCGAGCAGGCCCAGTGACTCAAGCGCCCGCACGTGCTTGCTCTCCGCGATGAGCGTCTCCAACATCGCCAGCTCGTTCTTCAGCCGGGCTTGGCCACGCTCGAGGGACCAGTCGAGGTACGGGCGTGCCTCCAAAATGGCCCTCAGCTCGGGCCTGGGTGCGCCGAGGCCCTCAAGCCGCGCACAGGCCTCCTGGAGCTGCTCCTCTAGGCTATAGAGCGCCCGCCCGCGCGCGTCGCGCAGGTGGGTACGGACTTCGGCCGCGCACTCCTGAAGCTTCTGCGCGACCTCCGGGTCGGAGGACTGCCGGGCCTTCGAGATGAGTTCCCGGATGCGATCCGGCAGGGACGCCGAACCGCCGACGCCCTCCGCCTCCAGGACCATGCGCAGCCGCTCGAGCTGCTGCTCAAGCCCGTCGCACGCGGCCTTTACCCTGTCCTGGGCTCCGCGCCGCAGGGGGATGAGGTTCTTGATGCGCTCTTGGGTGAGCTCGATTCCCGCCGTGTCCATGGCGTCGAACTGGGCGTTGTGCTCCTGCTGGAGCTGCTCGAACTGGGCTGAGTACCGCTGGAGTTCCTCGTACGCCGAGAGAAGCTGCGAGGCACAGGACTCGATGATCTGCCAATGCTCGTTATCCGCCGGGTCGGGAGCTGCCGCGCTCATCCCCGCCAACTCCGGAACGAGTAGATGCGGCTCGGGCGCCGCCTCGGACACCGCCGGGGTCGGCAGAGGTGGCTCTGGAGCGGTTACCACCGGGGCCTGTGCGACAGGCTTCGCAGGGAATTCGACGAGAGGCGGCTCGGTTACGGGGGGCGTAGCGGAAGGGAGCGATCCAGGCTGAGAGGCGCCTGCGGCAGGGGTCTCTGGGACCAGCGGGCCCACGGGGACACTTTGGGGGGCGGGCAGGGCTTGGAGGGCGCGGGTGAGCCGCGAGACGGGAGGCGGTGCCGCCAGCGCCTGGGACGGGAGCACCCCCACGCCAGGAGGCAGGGAGGGTGCTCCTGCGAGGACGTTCTTCGACGCGGCCTGCTGGACTTCGAAGTACCTAGCGAAGCCGCTGCCCAGCGGGAGCAGGACTCGGACGAAGCTCGCCGCACTATCGGGCTGGAGTAGCCCGAAGGCCAAAGCGAAGAGCGCGAGCGCCTCATCGCGGCCACCCGGCTGTATGACGACAGTCGCCTGCCTCCTCCTCAATCCCGCGACGGCGTCCCGGAACTTCGCTGGGTCCAGGAACAACGCGTCCCCGCGAGGGACCTGCGCTTGGCTGATGACGTCGGCATAAACCTTCTGGCCTCGCGAGTCACGCAGGTAACCGTAGAGCAGACGATGGAAGCAAGCATCCACCACCATGCCGGAGCGCGACCTGAAGAGCACCAAGGTCTCCAGCTTCCGGCGGAAGTCCGGGTCGTCCAACTGCTTCCGCATCTGTCCATCAGAGTCAGACCCGGACCGGTGGCCCGCGAGGCTCAGCACCCGGCTCGGCCACGTCTTGTGGAACTTGTACACCTCCTTGACGAGGTGGTTGGAGATGGACGGCGGCAGTGGCCCACGAGGGTTGAGCGGGGCGAAGCGGGACACCAACGACTCCACGCCAATACCGGGCGGGGAGACCTCGCCCGTAAATGCGGCCAGCGGCGCCAGTTGCGGAAGGAGGCGCCCCTTCGCGCCACTGAAGCCCCGAATATTACCTCCCTTGGATGAACCCATGCAGGATGTTCCTCGCCGTCAGGGAGACGTCGCGCCCCGTCACCAGTCCAGACGTGCGGCCCCATTCTAGGGAGAACCCACCTAGGAGGGAAACCGCCAATCCTTGGCCTCTCGGCTACGTATAGGCGGGATAGAGGCCCTGTTGAGGGTGAGGGCTGGAGCGGAGGGGCCGAGGAGGGCCGCTGACGGGGCCTCCCGAGCGATGCTCCCGGCCGGTGGACAGAACGCTTGAACCCCCTTGGGGTACACGCCTGCCCAGGCCGCGCTCCCATCAGGTGCGTGGCAGGGGCTGCCGGCTTGGTGGCTGTCTTGCGCCTCAACACCACGCGGCATGAGGAGGCCCTCGTGCCGGGGCCAACCTCGCACAGGCCGGGGGCAAGCCCAGGTGCTCCAGAATCGCCCGTGACGGTAGGGCACGTGCGGCAGCACCCGCTCCACCAGGTGCACCGCCATCACCTGCGCCCGCTTCGCGTTGCAGGAGGGACACCCCCCTCGACCCTTGCACGAGAAGGCGACGAGCAGTTCGTCATTACAACTCTCGCAGCGCACTCGCGCGAATCCGTGCACCAGCACGCCGCACTCCAAGCACCTGGCGAAGTCCCGCTCCACGTACCGGGGCAGGCCACGCCCCACGTCGCTCGCCTCCGCCAGCAGCGTGGCAAGGTTCTCCCTCACCGCCTCGTACTTCACATCAGCATCGCGTTTACCTCGTCCGTGAACGCGTGCTCGTCATCCCCATGAAGCACCAGGGGCGGCAGTACCGTCAGGTCCGCCCTGCCCGCCTTGACGGCATGGAGCAGCACCAGCTTCGCGGGCCGGTCCACCAGCGGATGCACCCACCGCGCGGTACGCGGCTCCATCCGGTGGAGCCGCAGCACAGACGTCAGCTCGCCAAACCGTGACGCCGGGTACACCATGAACAGCGCGCCTCGCGGCACCAGCAGGTGGTCCGCCGCCCGTACCACGTCCTGAAGCTCGCACGCCAACTCGTGCCGCGCAATCGCCTTCTCCATGGACACGCTGCTGCGCCCCGAGTCCTGCGTCCGGTACGGCGGATTGCACAGCACGTGCGCGAAGCTGCCCGCGGCGAACTGCATCCCCACCCGGCGCAGGTCTCCATGCACCAGGGACACCTCGCGCTCGCACCGGTTGAGGTACACGTTCCGCTCGGCCAGGGAGAACAGGCGCGCCTGAAGCTCCAGCGCGGTGATGTCCTTGCGTCCCAGCTTGCGCGCGAGCACCAGGGGGATGATTCCGCACCCGGTGCCCATGTCCATCAGCCGGCCCCACTGCGCCGCGCCTTCGTCCATGGCGAAGTGCGCCAGCAGCAGTGGGTCCAACGTGAAGCGGTATCCCTGACGGCGTTGCAGCACCCGGCCCCCCGCCGCAAATCGAGTCCAGCGTCTCCCCAGCCTTGGCTGGAGTTCGAGCGGAACACGCCGGGGTTTGTCCTCCGGCGAGCTTGGGCTCAGGACCCGCACGCCAGGAGGTCAGGCTTCCCGGTCCAGGTAAAGCAGCCCCGCCGGTGGCAACGGTTCGACGCGAAGTGTGCTGGGTGGCAGCGTCGCCTGCGCCTCCATCACCGCGCGCACCTCCCACAGCGGCGGCGGATTGAGGGCGAAGCCCGCCTGAAACATCCCCGACTCCACGCCCTGCACCAGCGACTCCAGCCCCTGCACCGGAAACACCTGCGAGTGCCCCGGCGCCTCCGGATCCTTGATGCCCAGCACGGTCCGCAGCACCAGCGCGTTCAGCAGCGCCAGGTCCAGGCTCCGCAACGTGGGATTGCGCGGCGCCCCCTTCAGGTGCGCCAGGTCCAACCCCTGCCGAAACCGGAGGATGCGGCCTCGCCCTCCCGGCAATACCAGCAGCACGGCGTGGTGCCCGGTGATGAGCGTGGCCAGTCGCTCTCGCGCCACCGCCAGACCGCGCGGAGTGTTCAAGGGCTCATCCAGCTCGTAGACGCGCGCATACGCCGTCACCAGCGTGAGGAACGTCTCCTCCTTGAAGGTCTCCACGCCCTTGAGCGCGCGGTGGATGGGCAGCAACTCCAGGCCCGGGTCGGACAGGGGAACGACGGCCGCCAGCGTCGGGCCGCGCTCATCCAACGCCGCCAGCGGGCGCATGGGCGCTTCATCCAGCACGGCCTGGAGCCGCTTCGACACGGGAGAAGGCTCGATGCGCCGCAGCGACAGGGTGTTCTGTCCGTAGCGCCCTTCCCACACGACGATGGCGCGCGCAGAAGCCTCCGCGAGCAGTCCGCGCAGCACGCCATGGTCATCCGCGGTCAGCGTGACAGCGGGCTCCGCTTCCCAAGCCCTGGGCCGGTAAGGGTCATGCTCCAGCGAGGCGCCCGCATCCGGATTCAGGGCACACAGGAGGAAGCGCACCGGCGGGCCGCCGAGCTTGCCAGCGGGTCCCTGCACCTCCACCAGGTACATCGCGGGGCGTGTGTCCCTCAGCAGCGCGCCCGAGTCCCGCAGGCGCCGCAGCTCCGCCGTGGGATTGGCCGCCTCCAGAAGGGGGCGAACGTGTGACGGCTGGGGCACCGCATTGCCACGCGGCACGTAGCCGCTGGGCTCCAGCGAGGAATCCAGCGAGCCAAGAAGGGCCGAAAATGGATTGACGCGCGCCATGTCGGGAGGAAGGTGGTGCCTCCTGCCCCGCCGTGCCATGGCGCGCGCCTGGTTGCCCTAGGCCTCGTCTACCACCAGACGTTCGTGTACGGCCGGTCCTTCTCTGAGCGGCCAGCCATCTTCAGGGCGGAGCGGTCCACGCTCTCCTCCCACAGCAGGCTCACCGTGGTGATGGCCCCCGCCGAACCGAGGAACGACAGGACGTACGGCGTGGACTGATCGAAACCACCCAGCACCAGGCCGGAGAGGAGCAGCACCACCGCGCCCACGCCGCCGCCGAAGATGTTGGCTCGGACGATCTGGGACGGCGTCGGGTTGTAACGCATGGTGGCCAGCGCCAGCGCGCCCGCTCCGATGCCCGGCGCCAGCAGCAGCGTGTCCCGCCACGTCTTGCCGGACACGGGCGTCCCGGAGAAGTGGATGATGGCCAACAGCAGCGCCGCGTAGGCCGCGCCCCAGCCCGCACCGGACGAAATCAGCAAGCCGTCGTTGAGCGGAAGCTGGCCACCGCCAATGCCCGCCGTGAGCCACGCGCCCAGCTCCGCGCCCAGGAAGGCGGACCACGTGAGGACGCCCGCGTCCTGCGTGAAGAGGTCCATCAGGCCCGCGGTGAACATGCCGCCCACCACCGAGTTGGCGATGCCGAAAGTGGCCATGGGGCGGTCCACCCAGTTGTTGAACTGCCACCACGACGAGGCACCGAAACCCAGGCCCGCGCCAATGAGAGTGCCCGCCAGCATCGCCTCACGCGAGCTCTTGTCGAAGTTGAAGTCGCTGGCGAACGCCTGCGTGAAGAAGCCACCCAGCGCGCCCAGCGTCGTGTGATGCACGATGAAGCTGAAGCTGCCCGGACCGGAGAGGAACGGGCCCTGGCGCGGCCTGCCGTCCAGCATCACCCCGGTGTCCTCGACGGGAGGCACGCCCCGCTTCGCCGTGGCCCGGTCGTCCGGCGTCAGCGGCGACTGCGGCTTCGTCCGCAGCGAGTCCGGATCCGGAGGCAGCGTGGGCGCGTCGCTCGCCGTCGCGGTGTCACCCGGGTAGCGAGCCGGGTCCTGCGCATCCGAAGGGGGATAGGCGTTCTGCGCCGGGGGGTAGCTCTGCTGCGGCTGCGGCTGCGCATACGGGTCAACCGGCTGCTGCGGCTGCGCGTACGGGTCCGCGGGCTGCGTGGACTGCGGCGGTTGCGCATATGGATCCGCTGACGGCTGCTGCGTCTGCGGCTGCGCATACGGGTCCACCGGCTGCTGCGTCTGCGGCGGCTGCGCATACGGGTCCGCGGGCTGCGCGGACGCCGGCGGCTGCGCGTATGGGTCCGCAGGTTGCTGCGTCTGCGTCTGCGGCGGCTGCGCGTACGAGTCCGCGGGCTGCTGCGGCGCCGTCTGGCGATACGTGGGCTGCGGAGGGGCCGCATAACCCGCGGGGGCAGACGGAGGCTGCGCAGACCCCGGGGATGGATAGGTTCCGTCAGCCTGCGCCTTCGCGGGCTCCGGAAGGACCAGCGCGAGAGCGAGGGCGGTGATGGGGAGATAGCTCCAGCTTCTCAATGATGACACGCAAGGACTCCTTCGGTCCGGCCGGACGGGAGAAAACCACAACCTGTCCTCGGGTGTCGGAAATTGGAGCGCCATCCGACCTTCGCTGTCCCCTCGTTCACAGCCACGCACTTCTTTTCCTCCGCGACGCGAATGCGGCTCGCGTATCAGTGAGGCCCCATGCCTGAAGGCTTCTCGTGGTCCGAACTCGGCGTCGATTCGGCGCGCGTCCAGGTGGTGAAGGACCTCCCTCTTCCTTCCGGCCGCCGCGACTTCGTCCTCTACTGGTGCATGGTCAACCATCGCGCCGAGCAGAACCAGGCGCTGGATGCCGCCATCGGCCTGGGCAACCACCTGGGCCTGCCCGTCGTCGTCTACCAGGCCATCCGTCCGGACTACCCCCATGCCTCCGACAGGCTCCACGCCTGGGCCCTGGAGGGGATGATGGACATGGCCACCGGCTGCGCCGCGCGCGGGCTGCCCTACTGGCTGGAGCTGCCCCGGACCTCGAAGGAGCACCGTCCCCGGCTGGCCCAGCTCGGCCGGCGCGCCGCCGCCATCGTGTCAGACCTGTTCCCCACGTACATCATCCCGGGCCACCTGCGTGGCGCCGCCAAGGCCCTGGACGTGCCGCTGTTCGCCGTGGATGCGTCATGCGTGGTGCCCATGCAGCGCATCGCCACGCGACAGATTGGCGCCTATACCTTGCGGCCCAAGCTGAAGAAGCTGTGGCCGGAGTACCTGGACCGCGCCGTGCCCAACCGCGCGGTGAAGGCCGCCGCGGCCGGACGCAAGCTGGAGCCGAACTTCGCCACGTCGGACGCTCGCGAGGCCCGCGAGTCCCTGGACGCCTTCGACTTCGACCATTCGGTGGCGCCCATCCAGGAGCGCGGCGGACGCAAAGCGGGCCTCGAGGCGCTCCAGGCCTTCGTGCACCAACGGTTGGAGGGCTATGACGAAGGCCGCAACGACCCGGGCCTGGCGCGGCAGTCCAACCTGTCCCCCTTCTTCCACTGGGGCAACCTCTTCGCGGGAGAAGCCGCGCGCGCCGCCATCCGCGCACGCGGCGCGCAGGATGCTTCGGTCCAGGGCTTCCTGGAGGAACTGCTCGTCCGCCGTGAGCTGGGCTTCAACTACTGCTTCCACACGCCGGGGCCGCAGCAGCTCTCCGTGGCCTCCCTGCCTCCGTGGGCAAAGGAGACGCTCACCCGCCACCAGAAAGACGCGCGCGAGCACCGCTATTCTTTGAAGCAATTGGAGACAGCACGGACCGCGGACGGCTTGTGGAACGCGGCCCAGCGCGAGCTGGTGGAGCGTGGCCGCATCCACAACTACCTGCGCATGCTGTGGGGGAAGAAAATCCTGGAGTGGACGCCATCCCCCAAGGAAGCGCTGCAACGCATCGCGTTCCTCAATGACAAGTACGCGGTGGATGGCAGGGACCCCGCGAGCGTCGCCAACTTCATGTGGGTGCTGGGACTGCATGACCGCCCCTTCCAGGAGCGGCAGGTGCTGGGCAAGGTGCGGCCCATGAGCTCCCTGCGCACGGCGGCCAAGTACAACCTGGCCCCCTACCTGGAGCGCTGGGGCCGCCCGGAGGACCCACCGGTGAAGCTCAAGCGCGTTCGCAAGACGGCAGGCCCGTGAGCAAGCCTGTTGACATCCGCGCGCCCAAAAGTGACACGGCGGTTCCATTCCCGCTCGGGCACGGATAAACGCACGAAGCGGGACACCGAGATCAGGAGCCAGCCATGGGAATGATGAAGTTCGATATCCCCCACTCCCTCCCCAAGGAGGAGGTCAAGCAGCGCGTCGATCAGCTGCTCCAGTACTGGGGCGGCAAGTACGGCGTGAAGGCGGACTGGCAGGGGGAAGGCGCGAAAATCGTCGGCAAGGTGATGGGCATCCAGATGGATGCCTCGTTCGTCATCACCGACAAGGCCGTCGAGGGTGAGGGCACCGACCCTGGCATGCTGCTGCGCGGCCAGGCCAAGAGCTACCTGCAGAAGAAGTTCGGCGCCGTGCTCGACCCGAGCAAGAGCCTGGACCAGGTGAAGAGCAGCCTGGACTGACGTGAAGCCGGGGAAGCGGCCCCTGCCTCAGCGCAGGGGCTGCTCCTCCAGCGCGGCCAGGGCGTAACGCGCCGCGCGAGAGATGGCATCCGCCGAGTCCGGCATCTCCGGGTAGTGCCCCGCGAGGGGACGCTGCGGGAAGCGAAGCTGGGCAATGGCGTTGCGGTAGCTGCGGCGGGCCGCCTCATGGTCCTGCGTGCGCTCGTGCACCTGCGCCAGCAGGTAGTGGCCAATGGCCAGCGTGGGCTCCAGGAACAGGGCCTTGGCCAGCTCGGAGCGCGCCTCGCTCAACTCCCCTGCTTGCAACGCGGCGACCCCGCCGAACACCCGCGCCTCCACGCACAGCGGCTCGCGCTGAATGGCCTGCGCGAAGGCCTCGCGCGCCTCGGGGATGCGGCCGGTGAGCGAGAACAGGTTGCCCAGCGTCAGCAGCCCATCCAAGTCACTCGGCTCGTCCGCGAGCAGCCGCTGCACGCCAGCGATGGCCGCCGAGAAATCCCCCTGCGCCATCTTCCGCACCGCCATGGCCAGCCGCTCCGCCGGAGGCAGCAGCGTGGGCCAGGCGGGCACCTCCACGGTGGCCGCGCGGGGCGTGGGGGCCACGGCCGGAAGCTCGGTGGTGATGCGCGGACGGGCGGAGTCCCCGCTCCCCACCGTGGGCAGCTCCGCGGTGACACGCGAGCGCGCGACGCTGGAAGGCAGCGGCGCGGCGATGGCCGGCAGCGGCGAGTGAGGCGACACCGCGGGCAGCCGCCCCGGCACCACGGAACGCGGACTGGGAGAGGCACCCAGCGCCGGCAGCGTCACGCTGGGCGAGCCAGGCGCCGCCACCGACGACGACGCCACCGCGGGCAGCCGCGTCGTCAACGGGACGTCCTCGGGCTGCATCCGCTTGCGCAGGTCCGCGGTGAACGCGTCCGCGGGTACGGGCCTGCGCGCGGCGACATCGGGCTCGCCAGGATACGGCGTGATGCGCAGCGGCGGCGCCCGCATGCTCTTGTCGTTCAGCGGGCGGCGGTACACGAACGCCCCATCGACTTCGATCATCTCGAAGCGGTCGTAGACCTTGAAGAGGCTCTCCGAGTACCCCAGGAACAACAACCCGCCCGGCCGCAGCGCGGCGAGGAAGCGGTCCATCAACCCGCGGATGGTGGGCAGGTCGAAGTAGATGATGACGTTGCGGCAGAGGATGAGGTCCAGCGACGACAGGGCCACCTTGTCGAAGACGGGAACCGCCAGATTCTGTCCATCGAAGCGGATGTACTCACGCAGCGCGGGCAGCGCCTCATAACCCTCTTCCACGGGCTTGAAGAAGCGCGTCAGCCGCGCCTGGTTGATGCTGATGGCCCGCCGCGAGGTGAAGCGCCCCTGCTTCGCGGCCTCCACCGCGGCCAGGTTGAGGTCGGTGGCCCACAGGTCCACCTCCAGCGACAGCGCGCCCAGCTCCGCCAGCACCATGGCCAGGCTGTAGGGCTCCTCACCCGTCGCGCAGCCCGCGGACCAGATGGACACCTTGCGCATCTCGCGCCGCGAACGGGACACCAGCTCCGGCAGCACGCTCTTCTCCAGCGCGCGGAACTGCTTCGCGTCGCGGAAGAACTCCGTGTGCCCCACCGTCACCAGCGGCAACAGCGAGCGCAGCTCCTCTTCGCCACCGGCGCCCGTCAGGCGCTGGATGTAGTGCTCGGGCTCTTCCAGGCCCAGCACGGGCATCCGCGCCGACAGCGCCAGCCGGAGGCTGTGGAAGCCATCCGGCGTGATTTTCAGTCCCGCGCGCTCCAGCAGCAGCGCGGCGAGTTGCTGCAAGACTTTCTGGCTCGCCGTCAACACACATCCACCCACTGCATCAGCGCCGCGCCAATCCGGCTCAGTGGCAGCACTTCGTGCGCCGCGCCCATCAACACCGCCTCGCGCGGCATGCCCCAAACGACGCTCGACGCTTCGTCCTGGGCAATGGTCCGACCGCCGCGCTCTCGAATCTCCTTCAACCCTCGCGCCCCATCGCGCCCCATGCCCGTCAGGATGACCCCGATGCAGCGCGAGCCAAACGACTCGCCCGCGGAAGTCAGCAGCATGTCACAGGACGGCCGGAAACCGCGAAGCGCGGGGCCCGCGTCCAGCTCCAACCTGCCCTCCGGTCTGACCAAGAGGTGACTCCCCGACGGAGCGATGTACACCGTGCCCGGCGCCATGAGCACGTCATGTTCGGCCTCCAGCACGCGCAGCGCCGTTTCATTGGCCAGCCAGTGCGCCAGCCCTTCCGTGAAGCCGTCGCTGATGTGCTGGCAGTAGGCGATGGGCGCCGGGAAGGCGCGCGGAATCATCCGCAGCACCTGCGCCACCGCCTTGGGTCCGCCCAGGGACGCGGCGATGGCCACCAACGGATACGGAGGCGGCGGCTTCGCCTCACGCGCCGCTTGCTGTGGCGGCCGCGTCTGCACCTGCCGCACCGCCTTCACCTGCGCCAGCAGCACCAGCTTGCGCGACACATGCGCCCAGAACTCGGGCCCGGGGTTCGCCGGACGCTCCAGCACGTCCAGCGCGCCCGCCACCATCGCCTGGAAGGCCTCCTGGCCGGACAACACGCCGGGGTGCAACGCCAGCACCGGCACGGGCCGCTCCACCATGACGTGCTCGATGGCGGGCAGCGCGTCCAGCGCGCTCAGGTCCACCAGCACCACGTCCGGGAAGTGCCGCTGCACGGCCACCAGGGCGCCGGCGAAGTCCACCTCCGCCGGCCCCACGGGCACCAGGGATTCCCCATCGAACAGGCCCCGGGCCGCGAGCGCACGCAGCCCCTTGCCCACCATGAGCACCCGAAACGCCATACCTGCGACTGCCGCGCCACCGACCAAGCCTGGCTCCTCAGGTCAGCCGGTCGATGGCCTGCGCGAGAACCTCCACGCCCAGCTCGCCCTTGACGAGGTACGCGTCCGCGCCGGCATCCAACCCGCGCCGCTTGTCCTCGGGCGAGGCGAGCGACGACAGGATGATGACCGGAATGCGAGCCACCGCGGGCGTCGACTTGAGCCGCCGCGCCAGCGAGAACCCGTCCAGCTTGGGCATCTGCACGTCCGTGAGGATGAGGTCGTAGGTGTTGTTCTGCACCTTCACGTAGGCCTCTTCGCCGTCCTGGGCTTCCTCCACCGAGTGCCCCAGCGCCTTCACCAGCGCCCCTTCCGTGGCGCGGGCAATGGGCGAGTCGTCCACCAGCAGCACCCGGAGGCGCTTGGCGGCGGGGGCCTGGGTGACGGGGCGGGCCATCCGGCGCACCTCCGCCATGATGTCCGGAACATGGAGCAGCACGGCGATGCGCCCGTCCTCCAGCGCCGCGGTGCCGGCGATGAAGGGCGCGGCCTTGAGGAACTCGCCGCCGCAAGGCTTCACGGCCACTTCGCGCTCGTCCACGAAGCCGTCCACCACCAGCGCCGCGTGGTCCTCGCCGTGACGCACCACCACCGCGGGTGGCTTGTCGAAGCGATTGCCACCGTTGAGGCCCAACAGCGGCCCCAGCGCCACCAGCGCCGTGGGCTTGCCACGGTGCCGCACGGCCAGCGTGCCGAAGATCTCCAGCCGGTCATCCGGCTTGACGCGCATGACGGCTTCCACGTCCGCGGCGGGCATGCCGTAGACGTCGTCCCCCAGGCGCACCAGCAGCACCTTCATCAACGCCAGCGACTGCGGCAGGCGCAGGGTGATGGTGGAGCCACGGCCGATTCGGCTGCTCACGCCCACCGAGCCGCCCAGCGTCTCCACCTTGCGCTTCACCACGTCCATGCCCACGCCACGGCCAGACAGCTCGCTGACCTGGTCGCGGGTGGAGAAGCCGGGGCGGAAGATGAGCTCGATGGCCTCGCGCTCCGACAGCGCAGCGGCCTGCACCGCGTTGATGAGGCGCTTGGAGATGGCCGCCTGACGCAGCCGCTCCGGGTCGATGCCGCGGCCGTCGTCCTCCACCTCGATGTGGAGCATGTCGCCGTCCACGCGCACGCGGATGCGGATGCGGCCGTTGAGCGGCTTGCCCAGTTGCTGGCGCGTGTCCGGGGACTCCACGCCGTGGTCCACCGAGTTGCGCAGCAGGTGCACCAGCGCGTCGCGTACGTCACCCAGCATGGACCGGTCCACGCCGATGTCGGCGTTCTCGATGACCAGGTCCACTTCCTTGCCCTGCGTGCGCGACATCTCGCGAACGGCGCGCGGGAAGGCGTCGAACACGGTGGACAGCGGCACCAACCGGGCCTCGGCCACGTGGTCCGCCATCTTCGCCAGGTTGCCGTGCAGCGTGTTGATGCCGTCGTCGTTGCGGCGCACGAAGCGGAACGCGTCGTCGCGCAGCATGTGGAGGTCGCTCTCCACGCGGTCCAACTGCTCACGCACCTCGTTCGAGATGTCGATTTCTTCCGCCAGCCGGAGGAAGCGGTCCCCCAGGCGGCTGAAGCGCTCGAACAACGCCTCCGTCTCCGAGCTGCGCAGCCGGCCGCGGGCGCTCTCCACCAGCAGGTCGCCCGCGAGCAACCCCAGCGCGTCGAGCACCTCCACGTTGACGCGGATGCTCCGGTCGGCCACCGCGGACTTCGCGGCGCTCGGGGCCTCCTCGTCACGGCCATGCGCGGCAGCCGGGTGAGGCGCGGCTGCAGCGGCGTGCGCCCCCGGCTCGGCCACGGGGGCCTGCGTCGGGGGCGCTGCCACCGGATCCTGCACCGGCGCGGGCGGCGCGGCGACAGCCGCCGGTGCCACCACGGGCACGGCGACAGGGGCCGGCGGCGGCGCGGGAGGCGGCGCCACGGGCCGTGCGCCAGCGATGGCGGGCGGCGTCTGTCCGGAGACTTCCGCGAGCATGCGGACCATCTCCTCGCTGGCCGGGTTGCCCGTGTTGGCGCCGGACAGGTCTTCGTTGAGATCGGAGAGGACGTCGCACGCCCTGAGCAAGACGTCGGTGGCCACCTCCGTGGCCGTCTTGCCCTCGCGCTCTGCGCGCAGGACGTCCTCGGCGGCGTGCGCCAGCTGCCCGATGGCGGCCAGACCCAACATGCGGGCCTCGCCCTTCATCGTGTGCAGCTCGCGCGCGACGTCCTCCGCGGCCTGGTCCGCGGTCTCCTTCTCCAGGTCCAATACCCCCAGCTGAATCTTCTGGAGGCGGTCGGCGGTGACCTCCTGGAACTTCTTCAGGAGGGATTTCTTGAGAGCCTCGGTGTCCATGGCCGGCGTACGCCCCTCCCCTTCCAGGAAGCGCTAGTCGGCCTTGAACCGCTTGATGAGCTCGGCCAGCCGTCCGGCCAACTGCGTCAGCTCCGCGGCCGCGCCCGTGGCCTGCTTCGAGGCCTGCGTCGTCTGGCGCGTCACGTCCTCGATCTCCGCCATGGAGGCCACCACCTGCTCGGTGGCCGTGCGCTGCTGCTGCGTGGCGAGGTTGATGACGCGGGCCGCGTCGCTCGTCTCCTGGACGCCGGCGAGGATGCCTTCCACCGCCTGCGCCGCCACCGCGCCCAGCTTCTCACCGGACTCCGTGGCGGACTTGGACGCCTCGGCGGCGCCGGCCGCGGCGGCCGTGGCCTCGCGAATCTCGGTGATGAGGTTCTTGATCTCCTTGGTGGAGTCCAGGACGTTCTCCGCCAGACGCCGCATCTCCGCCGCGACGATGGAGAAGCCCTTGCCGGCCTCCCCCGCGCGGCTGCCTTCCAGCGCCGCGTTCAGCGCCAGCAGGTCGGAGCGGTCCGCGATCTCGTCGATGACCTCCACCACCGTGCCGATGCGCTCCACGCGCTTGGACAGCTTCGCGATGGAGTCCGCCACCGCGACGCCGTCGCTGCGGATCTGCTGCATGGCCTGGATGAACTCGCCAATGGCGCCCCGGCCCGCGCGCGCCGCGCCCAGCGTCTCTTCCGCCACGCGCGCCACGCTGCCCGCGTTCTCGGCGATCTGCGCCGACGCGTGCTTCAGCTCCTCCATGGTGGCGGTCGTCTCGTGGATGGCCGCCGCCTGCTCCGTGGAGGACGTCTCATGCTGCGTGGAGGCCGCCAGCACCTGGTTGGCGGACGAGGACAGCCTCAGCGCCGCCTCGTTGATCTCCCGCACGAAGGTGCGCAGCGTCTCGATGACCTTGCCGAAGCCCTCCAGCAGGGGCCCGAGCTGCGGGTCTTCGGTGGTGGTGTTCCACCGGGACAGGTCGCCCTCGCGCACCAGGCCGATGAGCGCGTCCAGCGCCTGGTCGATCTCCTGCGCCGCCACGTGCTTGCGGTGCTCGGAGGCCGCGAACTGGTCCAGCACCTGATTGAGCAGGTGCGCCAGCTCCGCGCCGGAGTCACCGACCAGCTCCTTGGGCACGCGGGCCTGCAGGTTGCCGGACAGCACCGTCAGCAGCGTGTCGGTGATGGCCTTCGTGGAGGAAGGGGTCGACGCCGCGTTCGTGGCGCCGGCCTTGGAGGCGGGGGCCTTCCGGGCGCGAGCCTTGCCAGCGGGCTTCTCGTTGGGGGTGTCCAGGGACATGTGTCTCAGTGCCTTCCTTGAGTCCTTGCGGTTTCGACCAGATCGATGAGCAACACGGTGCGGGCCTCTTCCAGGCACACACCGACTGCGTAGGCTGCGGCGCCGGCCGTGGGAGGCATCCGGCGCAAGGAATTGACGGGGATGGAGCGCACGCCGTGCACGGCGTCCACCTTGAGGTGGGCTTCACCCTCCGGGGTGTCGAAGACGATGGCGCGGTTGCCCCGGTGGGGCAGGCCCAGCTCCGCCAGCGTGAGGTCCTCCGGCAGCGCGCGGTCGATGCGCAGCACCTGGGACGCATCCGTGCCGTAGAGCGTGGCGCCGATGTCGAAGAAGAGGAGGTCCACCTCTTCCTCCTTCTCATGGAAGGCGTCGTCGTTCACCGCGCCACCGCCCGCTGCCGTGCCGTCTGGAGCAGCTTGGAGAAGTTGAGGAGGTTGATGGCTTCCTGGTTGCCGCTGGCCTGCACCACGCCCAGCAGGTGCTCGGCCGCGGCGTCGCCGCCCAGGGGCGGTGGGAGGATGTCCGCCACGGGAATGCGGCGCAGACCCAGCACCGTATCCGCGACGACGCCGGCCACGTAGCTGCCCGTGACGCCGACGAACAGGCGGGTGCGCGGGCCGATGCGGGCCTCTCCCTTGGAGAGGAAGCGCAGCAGGTCCAGCACCGGAAGCACCTCGCCCCGGTGGCCGGTGACGCCCATGATGAAGGACGGGGTCCGGGGCAAGGGCGTGAGCAGACCGGCCCGAAGCACTTCGAGCACGTTCTCACTGGGTACGCCCAGGCGGAGGTCGCCCACGCGGAAGCAGAAGAACTCCTGCTCCGGCCGGGCCTGGGCGGCCAAGGCGC
Organism: Myxococcus sp. AB036A; assembly: GCF_006547355.1. Taxonomy (NCBI): domain Bacteria; kingdom Pseudomonadati; phylum Myxococcota; class Myxococcia; order Myxococcales; family Myxococcaceae; genus Myxococcus; species Myxococcus sp. AB036A. The sequence continues at coordinate 15,891 of NZ_VHLC01000150.1, forward strand.
GGTCCGGAGCCATCCGGAGTGCTCGCTGGAGGGGAGTCGTGGTCGTGGTCAAGGCGCCAAAGTATCCGGAGGCGATGAATAGCGGTCAAGAGGACCTGACGACCAGCCCGCCTGGTCGCCGTTTCGATGGTCCGCGCTGCACCAAAGGTGTAGGGTTCTACCGCGAAGCCCTTGAGGAGGACGATGTCGCGCGTACTGGTCATTGATGACAGCCCGATGCTGGTGGAGCTCACTGTCCGGGCGCTCACCGCCGCCGGCTACCAGGCGAGCGGCGCGCAGGACCTTGCCAGCCTCGAGCAGAAGCTCGCCGAGGGGCCGTTCTCGCTCATCCTCATGGACGTCAACATGCCGGAGATGTTCGGCGACGACGTCGTGGAGTACCTCCGCCGGCAGAAGAAGGTCACCGCGAAGCTGGTCCTCTATTCCGACATCTCCGAGGCGGAGTTGGACGGAAAGACGAAGGCTTCGGGGGCGGATGGCTACATCCTGAAGAGCGGTGGGCTCGAAGCCGTGCTCGGCGGGGTCATGGGTCTCATTGGCCCCCCCGCCCTGGGCATCCCCACCGC
>NZ_VHLC01000151.1:0-16132 GCF_006547355.1 Myxococcus sp. AB036A
GCTGGGGGGAGATGGTGGGGAGGGTGGAATGTGGGCTCATAAAGGCCAGTGCGCAAATCCGGGCGGGTCGAAAGGTCTAGGTTATATAGGGCGCGCCCATGTCACTCGACCTCAAGCGCGCGGCCTCAGAGCCCATCTCCTCCGTCGACATGCTGTTGGCTGGATTCCGAGCCGCCGAGAAGCCCAGCGGTGCGCACCGTCTGGGGCTCGAGCATGAGAAGTTCCTCTACCCGGTGGGCGCCGCGGAGCCTCCGACCTATGAAGGTGAGCGGGGCGTCGGCGCGCTGCTGAACCGGGTGGCCTCGGCGGGCTACACGCCGTTCCGGGAGACGCCGGAGTCGCCCGTCATCGCGCTGCAGCGCGGTGGCGCCACCATCTCCCTGGAGCCCGGCGGCCAGGTGGAGCTGTCCGGAAGCCCCTTCGTCACCGCGCGCGAGGCGCATGCGGAGAACCTGACGCACCTGTCGGAGGTGTCCTCCGCCGCGAAGGAGCTGGGCTTGCGGCTCGTGTTCCTGGGCTACCGCCCCTTCGGTACGACGGCGCAGATGCCGTGGATGCCGAAGACGCGCTACCTCATCATGCGCCGCACGCTGCCGGAGCGCGGCCGGCTGGCGCTGAACATGATGTTGATGACGTCCACCGGCCAGGTGTCCCTGGACTGGGCGGACGAGGCGGACTGTGTCCGCAAGACGGTGGTGGTGGCGCGGCTCGCCCCGCTGATGAATGCGTTGTACGCCAACAGCCCCATCGTGGAGGGCAAGCCGTCGGGTTACCTGTCCTTCCGCAACCGCGTTTGGGACGAGGTGGACCCCACTCGATGTGGTTACCTGCCCGCGTTCTTCGACGGCTCGTTCTCGTATCGCGCCTATGTGGAGTGGGCGCTGGACGCGCCGCTGCTCTTCCTGCGGCGCAACAACGAGTACCTGTACCCGAAGCTGACCTTCCGGCAGTTGATGAAGGAGGGCTTCGAGGGCAAGCCGCCCGACCTGAACGACTGGACCGACCACCTGTCCACGCTCTTCCCCGAGGTGCGGCTGAAGACGGTGATCGAGGTGCGCGGCGCGGACTGTGTGAATCCCGCGATGACGGGAGCGCTCGCCGCCCTCTGGCGCGGCATCCTGTACGACGCCACCGCGCTGGAGGAGGCCGAGCGCCTGTTGCCGAAGCTGACCTACGCCGAGCACCTGGCCTTCCACGACACGGCGCGGCGCGAGGGACTGGGCGGCCGGCTGGGTTCACAGGAGCTGCACCGCCTGGCGGCGGAGATGCTGGCCATCTCCCGCCGGGGCCTGATGCGGCTGGATGCGCAGGATGCGCCCCTGTTGGACGCGCTGGACGCGGTGGCCGCGTCGGGGCGCTCGCCCGCGGTGGCGGTGCTCGAGGCGTGGGAGAAGAATCCCCGCCCCGAGGCGCTGCTGGACGGCTTCAGCCTGTGACGTGGGGGCGGGCTAGAACTGCCCGCCAATCATCACATTGCCGTTGAAGAGACTGCCTTTCTCGTCGGCGTTGGTGACGGGGTTTCGGAGGAGGCCCTCCCCGCCGACGAACCGGTACGTGGCGCGCGCTCCGGCCACCATGTTGCCGAAGCGGTAGTCCAGGCCCGCGGCCAGCGGGAGCTCCGTCTGCCAGTCGTTGTTGTAGAAGCGGTCCGCGCCGTCCGAGGGGTTGAGGTAGCTCAGGCCGACGCCCGCGCCGACGAAGGGGCGCCACTTCTCGTCGATGAGCGGTCCCGCCTTGGCGAGCAGGGTGGCGTTGTGGCGCCAGACGCCTTCGCCATCGCCGTTGTTGCGCAGGCGCGAGTCGTCGATGGGGAAGCGCTGGCCTTCGTAGCCGACCTCGACGCCGCCGTACTGCCAGGGATAGGCGCTGGCGTTGATGCCCAGCAGCGGGCCCACCTGGGTGTTGCTGCCGAGGTCGCCGGTGAAGTCGCCGAGGCCCAGCCGGACGTCGACGCCTACCAGCGGCCGCTCCTCGACGCGGAGCCGCTCGCCCACCTGCTGTGCCTCGATGGCGAAGGCGGGTCCCGCCATGCCCAGCGCCGCCGTGGCGACTCCACCCACAATCGAACGTCGCATCGCATTCCTCCCCGGAAAATCAGTCACCGGAAAGCTGGCCATCTGTCGCCATGGCTACAGAGAGAGCCGCAGGGACGCACGGTGGCCTGGATGGCCGCGGGCGCATCGGCCCACGGGGCGAAGGACGCCGTGACTTGTGCGCGGATGAGCGAGGAGGGGCTCAGCGGCGGCCGAAGAGCTTCTTCAGTCCGGACAGCACGCCACCCGGGCGTCGCTCCGGCTCAGGGACCAGCGGCGAGCGGGCGATGAGCGCGTCGTAGGTCGCGTCGTCCAAGTGCTCCGTGGCCAGAGACACCACGTGCCGCTTCACGCCAGGCAGGGTGGCTTCGAGCGACAGGGCCCCATCGACTGAGAGCGTGAGGTGCAGTTCCACCTCACCCGCGCGCTCCACGTTGAGAGTGAGCCGGCCGAGGTACTCGGCTTCGGACGTCTGCGTGGCTGCCCCCTGGAAGAGGGCCAGCTCGAGTGGACCCGGTACAGTGGGGAGCACCAGCGTCTTGGTGGCAGGTAGGCGGGTGTTCCGGTCGAGGACGCGGCGCAAGGTGCCACCGCGCTCGGCGACGGCGAGCGGCGAGGACAGCACCTCGGAGACAGTGGCCGCGGGCTTGCCGGCCGCGGCGAGCAGGAGCCCCTGTCCGAGCAGCGCGGCGCCCAGGGCCACGCTGCCTCGAGTGTCCACGTCGTCGCGCACGCTCACGCCCAGGCTCTCTTCGAGCCGGCGGCGGACCAGGGGAGCGGCGCTCTGCCCGCCGACGAGGAGCACCGCGTCCAGCCCCTGGGGGGAGAGCGCGTTGGATTCGAGCACGTCGCGGACCACGGTGGTGACGCGCTGGGCGAGGTCGGCGGTGAGGGCTTCGACTCGCTCCCGGTTGATGGGGGGCACGGTTCCCGAGGGGAGGGCGACGTCCACCTGCTCCTGGCTGGAGAGGGCCACCTTCGTGGACTCGGCGGCGGTGCGCAGGGGGGCCCAGTCGAAGGGGTGGTCCGGCTTGGGCACACCCTGTTCCGAGAGGTCGCTGGCGATGGCCTCGGCGATGCGCGCATCGAAGTCCATACCGCCGAGGGTGGCGTCGCCTCCGGTGGTAATGACCTCGAGGTCATCGCCTGTGACTTGCACCACGCAGACCTGGAGACCGCCACCGCCCAGGTCCACGACAAGCACCCGCTTTCGCGCGAGCCCTCGGCCATGTGCATACGCGAGCGCCGCCGCCGCAGGGGCGATGAGGATGCGCTGGGCATCGAGCCCCGCGAGCGTGGCGGCTTCGCGAAGGGCCGCGCACTGGCGGTCGGTGAAGTGCGTGGGGGCGCAGATGACGGCGCGGGTTGCCTTGCGGCCCAGGTGCGTCGCGGCGGCATGCTTCAGCTCGCGAAGCAGCATGGCCGTGAAGAGCGTGGGTGAGATGACGCGGCCTCGGACCTCCACGGCGGAGTCCCCATTCGTGTCCGTGGTGACGGGGAAGGGGAGCAACGGGGCGAGCCAGCGAAGTTGCGGAGAACGCGGCTTCAGACCCAGTAGCCGCTTGAGACCGGAGATGGCACGGCGGGGGGCACGTTGGCCTTCCGTCTGAGCCGTGGTGCCGACGACGAGGTCGCCGGTGCCGTTCACCGCGATGAGTGCGGGAAGGTCTGTGGTGGTGGTGCCGGGGAGGGGAATGAGCTTGGGCATCCCGTCCTGGACGACGGCGACGCGCGCATGTGAGGTGCCCAGGTCGATGCCCAGCACGACCTCGGGGAGCGCGGGCGTCGAGGCCGGCTGGGGAATGGGGACTTCGAGCAGGGCACGGCGGCGGTTGCGTGGCACGTCCGCGTCCTGAGGGACGGGGGGCGTGGGCTCGGATTCGGTACGGGCTGGGGCTGCTTCCGTGTTGGACAGAGAAGCTTCATCCGAGGCCACGCCGGGGCGCACGCTTTCGGGATCGGCGGTGCGCCCATGCGGCTCGGCAGTCGCATGTGTCGGCTCTGGTGGTGGACTCGACTCGGCCGAGGGGGCTGCACTGGCTGCCGCCTGGGGCGGTGTGTCACCTGATGTGGAGGCGTCCTGCGAACGCTCAGCGGACTTCGCACCCGGAGCGGAGGGCGCCGTCTTGTCGACGCCAGGTGCGCTCGGGAGCGCGGCAATCGTCCGTGCGGATGATGCCTCGCCGGGAGCACTGCCAGACGGGTCATCCGTGTTGGTCGTCGTCGTAGATTCGGACGCGACACCCGGGCCACTTTTTTCGGTGGTTGGTGCTGCTGCTTGGGGCTCGGTAGCTGCCTCGTTGCTTGCCTCGGCGACGGGCGCATCGCTCAGTGGTGACGTCGCGGCGGGGGGCTGAGTGGTGGATGCGTCGCCTGCTTCGGCGTCGGACTGGGCACGAGGGCGCGCGGCCGTCGCGGACGCCTCCGGGGATGCTACGTGACCTGCCTCGACGGTGGGCTCGACGCTTGTGGTCGAAGTGGCAGTTGGCGTTTCAGTCGGTGATGCGTCGCCTGCTTCGGCATCGCGCGTTTCGCTCGCGGGCGCCGCCGTCCCGGAGGATGTCGGGGCTGCTTCGTTGCCCTCGTCGGTGTCGGGCTCGACGCTTGTGGTCGATGCCTCTGCGGTTGCTTGAATCGTGGATGTATCGCTGCCCTTGGCGGTGGGCTCGGAGCTCGTCGTCGCAGATGTCGCGGAGGGTTCCGTGGCTGCTTCGTTGGCGGGAGCAGTACCCGTAACTGGCGTCGTCGCGGAGAGTTCCGCCGTTGCAGGCGTGCCAGTTTCCGCGACGATTGGGGTGTTCGCCTGAGTGACAGATGCTCCGTGGGGCGCCGCTGCATTTGCATCCGTCGCCGGCGCGGAAGTTTCGTCACCGACGGCTTCGTCGAGTTCTGCAAGCGCCGGTCCACGAGGACCAGGCGGGGATACAGGGAGCGCGGAGGTGGGAGGCTCGGCGGCTGCATGCGCATCCTCGCCTGTCTCCAACTCGGGCGGGACACGAAGCTGCGTTTGAGGCGGCTCCTCTGGCTCGCTCGAGGCCAGCGCGTCGGAGGCTTTCGCCGTCAGGTCCGGAGTCGCGGTAGCTGTCGGTGCAGTGCCGGAGTCGGTTGACGAATCCTCCGGGACGAGAGGCGCTTTGGCGGGCTCACCGAGGCCGTGTCGCGCGGCTACTGCATCCGCATTACTGCCTTCATCCTCGGACGCCGCGAGGCTCGCGGTGATGGCGAAGTCGAGCCCGTCACTCGAATCAGCTTCAAAGCGCGGAGCGACAGGTCCCGGACGCGTGTCCGCGTCTTGTTCGCTCGGTGCCCCTGATTCAGTGAAAGCAACTCCGCTGAGCGCGTCAGAGGCATCAAGTGGGCCCGTGTCCGCCGCACCGGACACCGCATGCGCGTCCGTGCTGGATGCAGGTTCATCCGACACTTGCTCGGACTCTGAGGACGGAGCCGCCGTGCCGGAGTCCGGCACTTCCGCGTGTGCGTCATCATCCGCCGTAGCAGCCTCGGAACTGGGCGTGAGTTCCGGCACTGCCACCGTGCTCACAAGAGCAGCTCCGTTGGCAGCTGCCGTGTCAGGAACTCCCGTCGGCGTGCCTTTGACGCGCGCATCCTCCCGCGAGGGCTCACGGGGGGGAATCGAGGCACGCACCGCATTCGAAACCTTCGCGCCGGGTGTGCGGCGAACGAGTCCCGGAGGTGGCGCGGGTGCAGGGGCCGGAAGAGGGGGCGTGACCTGGGCGGGAGCTTGTGGCTCCACGCTTCCGGTGCGTTTCGACACCACCCGGTCGATGAGCGCCTTGCTTGCTGCGTCCAGCTTCACGAAGCGCACCGTCATGCCGGTACGCCCGCCCACCGCGTCCACCTGGGCCTTCACGACGACGCCTTCGCCGCGAAGCAGGCGTGCCCCATCGGCAAGGACGAACTCGAACGCCAGCCCGGTACCTTCGGGCTTCATGGCGCGCGTGGCAACGAACACGCCACCGCGCGCCACGTTCGAGCCGTACTTGTCGATAAACTCCTCCTCCGTCGTGTACGGGAGGCGGATGCGAAGCGGGAGGAGCTTGGACGCTGTCCCGCTCATTTCAAGGGAATCCGCACATCCCCCCCGGAGCCCTGAAGCAGCAGGTGCAGCCCGTCGTCCCGAAGGGCCTCCGGAGGAAGCTCGAACAGGAGGACCACGTCGGTGCGCTCGTCTGGCGCCCAGGTGCGCCGAAGGGGGCGGGTGCCCCCGACGACCTGGGCATCCCGGGCCACGGTGTACGACTGGCCTTCAGCCCCGAAGAGCTTCGCCCCGTCCAGGTCCAGGGTGAGCGGCGCGCCGCCCACGTTCTGCGTCATGAGTTGCACGCGGAAGAACAGGTCCTCGGAGGTCAGGCTCACCTTCCCCGAGCCCTTCACCGAGTGCGACGCGTCCAGTCCGGTGAGCTTCACGGACAGGGTCTCCAGGCGCACGGCGTCGTTGGGGGCGGGAAGCTCCCATGCGCGTTCGGTGGGGACGTTGATACCCGCGGCCAGGCCCGCGAGGTTCGCGTTCGGGTCTCCGCGCGTGGCCTCGGGGCCCTGGGAGGGACGGCCGCCCTGGTTCACCCGGTCCACTTCCTGGCGGAGCTTCTGAAGCGTCCGGTCGTCACCCGTACCCGCGTAGTCAGGCACGGACTCCTCCTTGCAGCCACCCAGGACGAGGGCGGCCGCCAGGAGTGCCACGGAAGCGGAGGCCCGGTGGTTCATCACGCGGTGCCCACGCCCTTCACCAGCTCGTACAGCTTCTCCAGCGCCGCGGGGAGCTTCGAGGCATCAGGGCCGCCAGCCTGGGCCATCTCGGCCTTGCCGCCGCCCTTGCCGCCGACTTCCTTGGCCATCTCGCGCACCAGCGCGCCGGCGTTGATGCCCTTGGCCACGACGTCCTTGGTGGCCGCGACCAGGATGATGGCCCGGCCGTCCTTCTCGCCGCCGATGGCGACCACGCCCGAGCGGATGCGGTCACGGAGCTGGTCCGCCATGCCGCGCAGGACGTTGTCATCCGCTGCGTCCACCTGGGTGGCCAGGACCTTCATGCCATTCACATCGCGAGCCTGCTCCAGCAGGTCCTTGCTGCTGGCCGTCTGCGCCTTGACGGCCACTTCCTCGACCTTGCGCTCCAGTTCCTTCACGCGCTTCTGGGTCGCCTCGACGCGCTTGGAGACTTCCTTCGGGTTCGACTTGAGCAGCTCGGCCACCTTGCGCAGCTCGTGCTCCTGCTCGCGGACGTACTGGAGCGCGCCGATGCCCGTCAGCGCGACGATGCGGCGCACTCCGGACGCCACGCCGCTCTCGCTGGCAATCTTGAACAGGCCAATGTCACCGCTGCGGCGCACGTGGGTGCCGCCGCACAGCTCGGTGGACTCGGGGTGTACGGTGACGACGCGAACCGTCTCGCCGTACTTCTCGCCGAACATGGCGACGGCGCCGGACTTCTTCGCGTCCTCCAGGCTCATGATGCGCGTCTCGGCCCCCGCGTTGTCGCGAATCCAGCCGTTGACCAGGTCCTCGACCTGCTCGAGCTGCGCGGACGTGGCGGGCGAGAAGTGCGCGAAGTCGAAGCGCAGGTAGTCCGGCGCTACGACGGAACCCGCCTGCTTCACGTGCTCACCGAGCACGAGCTTGAGCGCCTTGTGGAGCAGATGCGTCGCGGAGTGGTTCGCACGGATGGACTTGCGGCGCTCCGAGTCCACGCCGGCCTGGACCATGTCGCCGACCTTGAAGGTGCCCTCGGAGACTTCCACCGAGTGGACCACGAGGCCCGGCACGGGGCGCTGCGCGTCGGTGACCTTGGCCACCGCCTTGCCGCCGTGGCCGACGATGCGGCCAGTGTCGCCCATCTGGCCACCGGACTCGCCGTAGAACGGTGTGCGGTCCAGTACGAGCTCCACCGTGTCGCCTTGCGCGGCCTGTGTGACTTCGGCGCCGTCCTTGACGATGGCCCGGATGCTGCCTTCACCTTCGTGTCCCTCGCCCTCATAGCCGAGGAACTCCGTCGTCCCGAGCCGCTCCGCCAGCTTCAGGTAGACCTCACCCGTGGCCTTGTCGCCAGAGCCCGCGAACTTGTTCTTGTCCGCCTCTTCCTTGAGGCGCTCCTCGAAGCGGACCAGGTCCACGTCGAGGCCGCGCTCCCGGGCGATGATCTGCGTGAGGTCCCACGGGAAGCCGTAGGTGCCGTGGAGCAGGAAGACGACGTCGCCGGAGAGCTGCTTGCCGCCGGCCTTCTGCAGCTCGGACAGCTCCTCCTCGATGAGCTTGAGGCCGCGGCTGAGCGTCTGGCGGAAGCTGGTCTCCTCGTGCCGGCAGACCTCCAGGACGAAGGTGCGGCTCTCCCGGAGCTCGGGGTAGGCGTCGCCCATCAGCTCGATGACGCGGTCGACGACCTTGAAGAAGAAGACGTCCTCCAGGCCCAACTGCTGGGTGCCGTGCCGGATGGCGCGGCGCATGATGCGGCGCAGGACGTAGCCGCGGCCCTCGTTGGAGGGCTGGACGCCGTCCGAGATGAGGAACGCCGCCGCGCGGCTGTGGTCCGCGACCACGCGCTGGGACGCGCCAGACTCCTGCGAGTAGGGCTTGCCGCACAGCTCGCTGACGGTGGCGAGGATGTTCTGGAAGAGGTCCGTCTCATAGTTGGACCGCTTGCCCTGGACGACGGAGGCGATGCGCTCCAGGCCCGCGCCGGTGTCGATGGACGGCTTCGGCAGGGGGATGAGAGGGCCGTCCTTCTCCTTGCGCTCGAACTGCATGAATACGAGGTTCCAGATTTCGAGCCACCGGTCGCAGTCACAGGCGACGCCCTGACACTTCTTGCCCTCGGCCTCTTCGACACAGGGGATGTCGTCGCCCTGGTGGTAGTGGATTTCGGAGCAGGGGCCGCAGGGGCCGGTGTCGCCCATGGCCCAGAAGTTGTCCTTGAGGCCGAGCTTGTAGAGGCGCTCGGCGGGGACGCCCTGCTTCTTCCACAGCTCGTAGGCCTCTTCGTCCCAGGGGGTGCCGCCCTCGCCGTTGAACACGGTGACGGCGAGCCGGTCGGTGGACAGGCCGAGCGTCCGGGTGACGAACTCCCAACCGTACGCGATGGCGTCGGCCTTGAAGTAGTCGCCGAAGGAGAAGTTCCCGAGCATCTCGAAGAACGTGTGGTGCCGGGCGGTGAAGCCGACGTTGTCGAGGTCGTTGTGCTTGCCGCCGGCGCGCACGCACTTCTGCGACGTGGTGGCGCGGCGGTAGTCGCGCGTCTCACGGCCGGTGAAGACGTCCTTGAACTGCACCATGCCCGCGTTGGTGAACATCAGCGTCGGGTCGTTGGCGGGCACCAGGGAGGAGGACGCCACACGGCGGTGGCCGCGCTCCTCGAAGAATTTGAGGAACGCCTCGCGGATCTCGGAGGCGGTCAGGGCGGAAGGCATGGTGTGGGTATATGCCACAAGAGGCGGCTTCGCAGGAGTTCTTGGAGGTTGCATGAGGTGCCGGACGACCCCGGGAACCCGGGACTGACCCGGTCGGTGGCTTGGGAGGGGGGCTGGCGGGAAGGGCGAGCTGCTGTTTCCGGAGGGGCCTGACACGCACCGCGAGCGAAATCGTGCAGAGTGGCCCATCCAGTTCCACAGACGGTAAATCCCGCAACGTGGACGGCCGCGTGCGGCGTACACACGACAACCGAGCTCCTGTGAACCGAAGTCATGCTGCTGGTAGGAGCCCGCTGGGTCTGCCCAGACCTCGCCAATGAGGCGCTGGTCCATTAATTGCTCAACGCAACAACTTGCGAAGCAGTCTGTCGGCTACTTGACCGTGCTTGCCAGTGAATGAGAAGTGACGCCTGCGTGCTGACCGTAATGGGACAGGCGGGGACCATGTATATGAGGTGGAAGAAGCGGGGGGCGGCAGGAACAGTTTTTGATGCCGTGAGATTGTCGAACGGTGGGCACGAGTTGCCAGAAGGCAGCGTGGAAGTGACCAAAGTAAGGTGGCATGCGGTAAGGCATTGCAGGTGCCAGGGTTCTAATCCGAGTGCTTCGACGATGAGGCGCTGCCGAAGTCGGACACCACGACTGTTGCTCCTCAGTCAGTCAGATGGACTTCTCGTGGAGAGATGTATTTCGTCTGGCACCGGGTTTCAAACTCTGCTCTGGAGCGAAGGTGACAGGTCACTCTCATCCTCAATTGGGGAGATGCTGACTGTACCTAGGTGGCTCCCACGCAATCGACCGCTTCCGTAGCTCTCATGGCAGTAGGGCCTCGAACGGGTCCGTTAACGCCTATTGATGGCACGAGAAAACCGTCGGCCCTGTTCTCGCTTGGGTAGCGAATGGTCGGTCCTGCGAATTTCTCATCCGAACCTTTGGGGGATATTGGGGATGGATTTGCCTTTCTTTCGTTTTGGAGTGCTTGAGTGGACTTTGGGGAGATGGGACAGGGATGGCGCGAATGTGAAAAGAAAATCGTGGCAGGCTTTGTGTCTGTCTTCCAGGCGCCTCGTCTGTTTGGTATCGGTATGGGGACTGCTCGTTCCGTCTTTGGACAGCGGCGCCGAGCCGCAGCCATCTCCGCCAGACGAAAAGGCCTGGGCCTCCCTGGGGGCTGCTCTCTTCATCGACACGTCCTTGAGCGCAGATGGCAAGGTGGCTTGCGCGACTTGCCATCCACCTGATGCCGCCTTTACAGACGGCAAGCCTGTCTCACGGGGTGTGTTCGACCGCACCGGTACTAGGAACGTACCCAGCCTGTGGGGCCTGGCCTCGGCCCGTGAGTTTTTCTGGGATGGGCGAAGGGCCTCATTAGAGACGTTGATGTTCGATCCCCTTACGACCGCCGAAGAGCATGGGATGGAAGGAGAGGAAGCTGTCATTTCATCTGTCCAGGCTCGATATTCAGCGGAATTCGAGCGACTCTTTCCTGGAAGGGGGGCGACGCGGGAAACGGTATCTAGGGTGCTCGCGGCCTATGTGCGCCAGCAGGTTCCTCCTCCCTCGCCGTTTGAGCAGTTTCTTAGTGGGGACGCGCAGGCACTTCGTCCGGAACAGCGAAGAGGGTTCGCGCTCTTCACAGGCCGGGCGGGCTGCGCGCGCTGCCACCCGCCCGAGGGCGGAGCCTTCACGGATGGGTCGTACCATGCCGGTGAGATTTCCGCGGCCCTCGTAGCTAAGCAGGCGGGCGCGGCTCGAGAACTGGCGCTGCTGGACCCTGGCGCGCGGCGGGCGGCTGTCTCTGCGCGCGCAGAAGTGGCGGCGCTGGGGCGATACGTGGTGACCCTGAGGGCTTCTGACCTGGGGCGGTTTCGTACGCCGTCCCTCCGCAACGTAGCCGTAACGGCGCCGTACATGCGTGACGGCAGTGTTCCCACGCTGATTCAAGCCGTTGAACGAGAGCTGTATTATCGCCTGCCTGAGGGGCTTCAGGTAGGAGACATGACCCCTTCCGAGCGCTCCGACATTGTGGCTTTTCTCCATTCGCTGACCAGCCCCGCTGCTTCGACAGGGATTGGCCGGTAACACTTTCGTCCATCCAGCCCATTCCAAGCTAGGAGTCGTTCTTGAAGCGAACTTTCTGGGAGAGCTGCGTTCGCGCTCTCTGGTGTGTCCTTGTGTTGTCCGCGTGTGGCGGTCCACCTGCATCTCAGCCAGGAACGGAGACCCGGTCCAGTGCTCTGGGGGACGCAGGGCCTCCAATTCAGTATGTCTATGACGAAAGTCGGCGTCTGGTAGGCGTCTATGACGGGGCGGGCGCCAGCGCTCAGTATGTTTATGACCCAGGGGGAAACCTCTTGGAAATTAAGCGCCTATCCGAAGCGGAGCTGGGGCTCTTCGATTTTACTCCCAACGCGGGCCCTCCCGGGGCGGATGTGATATTGACGGGGGTGGGCTTCAGCCCGGCACTGGTTGGCAACACGGTTCGTTTCAATGGCGTGGATGCCATCGTGTCTGCGGCGAGTCCGCAGCGACTGGTGGTGACGATTCCGGCGAGCGCAACAACGGGGCCAGTGAGTGTGACCGTGGATGGGGCGACGGTCCCGAGCCATGAGGACTTTATTGTTACGAGTCCCGTACTTGGCCCCGTCATCACAGGTTTCTCTCCAGTGGGAGGCCCGGTGGACTCAGTGGTGACCATTACAGGGAGTAACTTCGACCCCGACCGTCTTTTCAATCGAGTCTTCCTCGGAGACATCCAGGCCTCGGTGCTGACCTCCTCCGCATCACAGCTGGAGGTGAAGGTCTCTCAATTGGGCGCGACGGGCGCGATTCGGGTCTCCACTCCTTCAGGGCGAGCGACGAGCTCCGAGGACTTCCTAGTGCTCCCCGTGGGGGCGGTTCCTGCGATGACAGACACCAGACTCCAAGCTGAAGTCGGCGGGGCGTCGAGTGCTGTGTCCCTGGCGGACTCAACGCGTAAGGCGGTGTTGAGCTTCTCCGTGCGGCAGGGGGAGCAGGTAAGTCTCGTGGTGACATCGGTGGTCCTGGGGGGAGCGAACCAAGCGACGCTGGTGGTCCATGATCAAATGGGCGGGCAGGTGGGCAACTTTAGCCTTGCGGCAGCAGGCGGGGTCTTCGACATTCCGATGGCTACCAGGGACACCGTCTACACGCTCGTGGTGCGACTCAGCGGCACGACAACGGGGTTTAATGCGTCTTTCGCATTGGTGCGTGCTGTGCGCGGCATGCTGGAGAAGGACGGGGTATCGGCAACCTTCACGGGACAGGTAGGCCAGAATGGCATCTATGAATTCAGCGGCATGATGGGGGCGCGCCTGGGGCTGGGGGTGACGAGTGTCAGCACTACGCCTGCCGGAGGGGGCGCTGTCATCAGGCTGCTCAAGCCGGATGGCACCCTATTGGTTGATTGCAGCAGCTTCTACGTGCCAGGGAACTGCGACGTGCCGGTGTTGCCGATGACGGGCACATACAGCCTGACGGTGAATCCATCAGGGACGGTGACGGCGACGGTGGGCCTGTTGCTGTCGACGTCGCTGGGAGACGTCCTCACGGTGGATGGCCCCGCTCACACCTTCAGCACTGCGCGGGTGGGCCAGGATGGCTTCTACACCTTCTCTGCCAACGCGAATTCCAACCTGACGCTGCTAATCACAGGCAACAGTTTCGGCAGCAACACGTTGGTGCGCATCCTGAGGCCTGATGGCGCGCAGTTGACGAGCCAAACCACGGGCTCCGCCACTGGCTACACGGTGGACTTCACGCCCCCAACGACGGGCACGTACGGCATCACCGTGGACCCGTACCAAGCCAGCATCGGCCAGATGACGCTCCAATTGGTTGAGGAGGCCAGCGGAAGCGCGGGCACCGTCGATGGGGTGGAGACGACAGTGGTCCTGAATGCAGGGCAGAACGGCCGTTACACTTTCAGCGGCACGATGGGGGCGCGACTAGGGCTGGGGGTGACGAGTGTCAGCACTACGCCTGCCGGAGGGAGCGCTGTCATTAAGCTGCTCAAGCCAGATGGCACCCTGTTGGTTGATTGCAGCAACTTCTACGTGCCAGGGAACTGCGACGTGCCGGTGTTGCCGATGACGGGCACATACAGCCTGACGGTGAATCCATCAGGGACGGTGACGGCGACGGTGGGCCTGTTGCTGTCGACGTCGCTGGGAGACGTCCTCACGGTGGATGGTCCCGCTCACACCTTCAGCACTGCGCGGGTGGGCCAGGATGGCTTCTACACCTTCTCTGCCAACGCGAATTCCAACCTGACGCTGCTAATCACAGGCAACAGCTTCGGCAGCAACACGTTGGTGCGCATCCTGAGGCCTGATGGCGCGCAGTTGACGAGCCAAACCACGGGCTCCGCCACTGGCTACACGGTGAACTTCACGCCCCCCACGACGGGTACGTACGGCATCACCGTGGACCCGTACCAAGCCAGCATCGGCCAACTCTCCTTGGGAATAAAGACCGCGGGCGCTCCCTCGGCACCAGCCCAAGCGGATGTCCGGAAGTGACCTTCATGTCCTCCCTGATTCAACCTGGAAAGACCATGCCTCAAATCAGACGTGTACTCGCGGTCGCCTGCCTCGCCCTGCTGGGCGTGATTACCGGCTGCGCGGAAGAAGTCCCGTTCGCTGCGGTGCCCGATGACCTCATGCAACCGCTGACCGTGGTTAGGCCTCCAGTGCGAGTGGATCGCGGTGCAACGCGCTTGCCGGACGGGCGCTGGTTGTTTCTAGGGGGCGAACAGCCGACACGTGACGCGGAGCTCCTGCCGGAGACCGGTGTCCCCGAGCCGCTGGAAAATGGCCTGGTGTTCGCGCGCTCGCATCCGACTGCGACGGTGGTTCCCGATGGCAGGGTCTTGGTGGTGGGGGGACGCGATGCGGCCGGACGGCTACTCGGCACCGCCGAATGGTTTTCCGCAGACACTCGGACCTTCACGAGCGCGATGGAGCTCCGGACGGAGGCGCGTGCGCGCCACTCGGCTACGGTGTTGACGGATGGCCGCGTGCTCTTCACCGGAGGGGAGACAGTGGATTCACGGGCTAGCGATACCGCGGAACTCCTAGATTCAAGGACCCTCCAGGTGACGCGGCTCTCCTCCCGCATGCAGGTGGCCCGCGCGGGCCACACTGCGGTGCTGCTGCCGGATGGCCGCGTGTTGCTCTGGGGCGGTGACGCGTCGGGCGCGGTGCCCACTGCGGAACTGTTCGATCCGGTCCGGGGCGAGTTCGTCCGAGTGGATGCCGCCGAACGTGACAGGCTGCCGAATTCGAACTCCTCAGCGAGGATGGCGGGCTCGCTTCCCGTAGACGGTGCGGCCGCAGTGCCGGTGGACACCCTGCTGGCAGTGCGCCTGAGCCAGCCCATGTCCCAGGATGGTGAGACGGCCGTCACGCTGATGGGGCCTGTGGGCGAGGTGGCTGGTGACCATACCCTCGCGGAGGAAGGGCGGTTGCTCTTCTTCCGTCCCTCGCAGTCGCTGCTGCCGGCCACTATATATACGCTCTACGTCGAGGGGTTGAAGACCCAAGCAGGGCAGGTTCTGCCCCTCACCTCGGTGGGCTTCACGACCGCGAGCTTGGCATTGGGCGAGGGACGGCCGGACGTTCGCCTTCCTCGGCCACGGCCCGGCCGCGCCAGGGCGACAGCGCAGCCGGTGTCCCTGGTGCGCCCATCTGAGATGCGGCGCCCGGACGGACGCTACGAGTGGCGCGCTCCCGAGCGACCTTTCTTTGATAATGGGGAAACGTGGTTGCCGGGACCGGAGAATTTCATGGGCGACTGGCGTTCAAGAGAGCCCCAGGTGCCTCCGGTGGAGCCGCTCACGGCGGCTTCGGGTGTCACTGCTCTGTCCGGGCGCGTGCTGCGCCTCAATGGCAAGCCACTTGCGGGCGTACGCATCGTAGTGCGCGGTATTGCTACTGTTACAGATTCCCAGGGGCGCTTCCTCTTGGAAGGGCTTAATCCGGGAGGGCAGACCCTGGAGGTCAATGGCCAGACGGCCAATCACGGTTCGACCCGTTATGGCCTTTTCTTCATGCATATCGAAATTCGGGAAGGAGTCACCAACCCACTGGGACACACCGTGTGGATGCCCCGGTTGGATCCCCAGGGTACGGTCGCCATCCCAAGTCCCACGACGGAGGAGGTCGCGGTGACGACACCCGCTATCCCGGGGCTTGAGTTGCGGCTGCCGCCGGGAACAGTAGTGCGTGACCGCGCGGGCAACTTGTTGACCGAGATCAACATTACCCCGCTGCCCATCAACCAAGCACCTTTTCCCCTGCCTAATCTGGAGATGCCGCTCTACTTTACGCTCCAGCCAAGCGACGCACGCTTCGAAGGGCTATCGCCCGGCTTCAGCGGCGCGAAGCTTTACTACGCCAACTACCGGGGCGAACTTCCCGGAGCGAAGGCTAACTTCTGGAACTACGACGCGAATAGTAGTGGCTGGTATGCCTATGGCCTGGGCAGTGTCAGCGCGGATGGGCGCCAGGTGATTCCGGACGATGGCGTTGCCCTCTATGGCTTCGTCGGGGCTGGATTCAGCAACCCCGACGTTCCTCCGCCTCCCGTGGGCGGTGGTTGCAACACCGAATGCTGTGCCAACGGAGAGGGCGGCGAAGGCGGCGGCGGGGACTGTGG
>NZ_VHLC01000152.1:0-16034 GCF_006547355.1 Myxococcus sp. AB036A
GGGGGAGGGTGGGCTGAGCGGCGCGCAGCTCGCGGTGGGCGCCAACCTGGCCCGGGGGCCGGTGACGGGCGCCCAGTTCTCCGTGGGCGCCAACGTGGCCGGCGCGGACCTGCTGGGCCTCCAGTCCACGGTGGGTGTCAACGTGGTGCGCGGGAACGCGGAAGGCGCGCAGCTCGCGGTGGGTGGCAACATTGCGCCGGGCGAGGTGAATGGCACGCAGGTGGCCGTGGCAGTCAACGTCGCCGGGAAGGGCCTGCTGGGCGCGCAGCTCGGCGTGGGCGCCAACGTGTCGGGCGGCCCGGTGCGCGGGCTCCAGGCTGCGGTGGGCGCCAACATCGCGACGGAGCGGGTTCACGGGCTCCAGGCCGCCGCGGGCCTCAACGTGGCGGGGCAGATGACGGGGCTCCAGATGTCCTCGGGTGTCAGCTACGTGCGGAGTCTCTCCGGCGCCCAGCTCTCCATCATCAACGTGGGCGGCGAGGTGGATGGCGCGCAGGTGGGCATCGTCAACATCGCCAACAACGTGGCGGGCGCGCAGGTGGGCATCCTCAACGTGGCCCGCGAGTTGGACGGCGAGGCGGTGGGCATCCTCAGCTTCGTCGGTGGCGGTCAGGCACATGTGCAGGTCTGGGCCAGTGACGTGGCGCTCACCAACGTGGGCGTGAAGCTGGGCGGCCGTCACATCTACTCACTGTTCACGGTGGGCTACAGCCCCTCCATCGACGAGGACCGCCGCCGTTATGTCATGGGCGCGGGCCTTGGCGGCCACATCCCCGCGGGCCGCTTCTTCTTCGACATCGACGCGGTGAGCAGCACCGTCCACACAAAGCGGCTCTTCGACGACTCGAAGCATGTCCTGGCGCAGCTCCGGTTGACGGCGGGCTGGCAGGTGGCGCGGCACTTCGCGGTGTTCGGTGGCGTCAGCGCCAACACGCTCGTCACCTGGGATGACAGCGACCCGTGGAAGGAGCTGGGCATCGGGCCGCAGTGGCGCCACGTCGCGGACGAGGGCCGCACCACCGTGCGCATGTGGCCGGGCCTGCTCGCGGGGGTGCAGATTTGAGGAGCCCCTCCCATCTTCCTCCCGGGTGCGCTGCGCTGGAGCGCGCGGCGCCAGGGGGTGGAGCATGGAAGGGAGCATGCGCGCGATGGTGCTGCGCGAGGTCGGGCAGCCCCTGCATGAGACGCGGCTGCCCATTCCTCGCCCAGGCCCGGAGGAGCTGTTGCTCCGCGTGCGCGCCTGCGCGGTCTGCCGCACCGACCTGCACGTCGTGGACGGTGAGCTGCCGAAGCCCAAGCTGCCGCTGGTCCCAGGCCATGAAATCGTGGCCACGGTGGAGGCGGCGGGCGAGCGGGCGACGGCCATTCCCGTGGGCACGCGAGTGGGCGTCCCCTGGCTCGGCTGGAGCTGCGGCCACTGCCGCTTCTGTCTGGCCGGCCAGGAGAACCTCTGCGAGCAGGCACGCTTCACGGGGTACCAGTTGGATGGTGGCTACGCGGAGTTCACGGTGGCCCACCAGCGCTTCTGCTTCCCCCTGCCGCCCGAGTACACCGACGTCCACGCCGCGCCATTGATGTGCGCGGGCCTCATCGGCTTTCGCAGTCTCCGCATGGTGGGGAGGGAGCGCCGCCTGCTGGGTTTCTACGGCTTCGGCGCCGCGGCGCACCTGCTCATCCAGGTCGCGCGCCACCAAGGCCGGCGTGTCTTCGCCTTCACCCGGCCGGGGGACGTGGAGGGGCAACGGTTCGCGCGGGAGCTGGGCGCGGAGTGGGCGGGGGATTCGGACACCGTGCCTCCGGAGCGGCTGGACGCGGCCATCCTCTTCGCTCCCGTGGGCGCGCTGGTGCCCGCCGCGCTCCGGGCGGTGGACAAGGCCGGCGTGGTGGTGTGCGGCGGCATCCACATGAGCGACATCCCCGCGTTTCCCTACGCGCTGCTGTGGGAGGAGCGGGTGGTGCGCTCGGTGGCGAACCTCACCCGGGCGGATGCGCTGGACTTCCTCGCGCTCGCGCCCAAGGTGCCGGTGCGCACCCTGGTGCAAACCTTCCCACTGTCCGCCGCCAACGATGCCCTCACCGCGCTGAGGCGAGGGCAGGTGCACGGCGCGGCGGTGCTGGAGGTGGCGGCCCTGGGTTGAGCGCGGAGCCGGGCGGGCCCACGTCCGCCTCTCAGGGGGCTGGGGCAATTCGCCCCGCAGAGACTGCGCGGTGTCCCATTTCGCCGCAAACGCAGCGTGTGGCTTGCGTGGCGTTTGATGGAATTTCGCGGACCTGGCGCGCTGGCCGCGCAAATGCATCCGGAAGGGAAGGCAACCCGATGCCCCCTTCCCGGGGGCACCACCACGCGAGGCGGACGATGAACCGAGCGCTGCAAATCACCTATCGGGGCATGGAGACGAGCGAGGCCCTGAGCGAGCACATCCGCGACCACGCCGGCAAGCTGGAGCAGTTCTACGACGGCATCGTGGGGTGCCACGTGGTGGTGGAGGAGCCGCACCGGCATAAGCAGCACGGCAGGCATTTCCATGTGCGTGTGGATGTGAGTGTGCCAGGAAGGAACATCGTCGCCAGCCGGGATCCGCAGGCGCGCACCGGGCACGAGGATGCCTACCAGGCGGTGACGGACGCATTCGACGCCGCCCGGCGCCAGCTCCAACACTACGCGGACGCGCTCAACACGCACCACGGGTGACGGTGTCGCTCGCGCGGCGCTTCATTCCCATTACAGACATCCAGCTGGGCGGTCGCGCGACGCACATTCCGAACATTTGCCATTCAAACCCATGACAGACCTGGGGGGCTGGGCGCTATCGTGTGGCTTGTCACGCCATGAAAGCCCAGCGCCTCCAGGTGCTGCGGGTCGACGCCGAGGCTCCCCACCTCGTCACCACCGCCGCCGTCCACTCGACAGCCTCACTTGCCAAGTCCGCCACGGTTCCGTGCGCGGGGCGCCCGCGTGGGTCGTGGGCGAACCCGGGGGGTGAGCGATGAGGCGCCCCGGGGGCAAGCGCGGGTGGTGGGTGGTGACCGGCGTCGTCTGGCTCGGTGGCATCGTGGCGGGTTCGCTCGCCATGGCTCGCTATTCCCTCACGCCCGGCGAGTCCCTGGCGGCACCCGCGCGCTGGCCCGGGGACTCCACCGTGCCACGCGTGGAGGGCCGTCCCACGCTGGTGATGCTGGCGCACCCGCTCTGTCCCTGCACGCGCGCGAGCATGGGAGAGCTCTCGTTGGTGATGGCGAAGGCGCAGGGGCGGCTCGACGCCTTCGTGCTCTTCCTCAAGCCCGAGGGCACCGGCAAGGATTGGGAGCAGGGCGAGCTGTGGCGCTCCGCGGCGGCGATTCCGGGCGTCACCGCCCTGCGCGACGAGGGCGGCGTCCAGGCGGAGCGCTTCGGCGCCGTCACCTCCGGTCAGGTGCTCTTCTATGACGCGGGTGGGGCGCTGCGCTTCAGCGGCGGCATCACCACGGCCCGGGGCCACGCGGGCGACAACGCCGGGCGCGCCGCGGTGGAGGCGCTGCTGGGTGACGCGCCGGCGGAAGCGCTGGCCGGGCACGCCGTCTACGGCTGTGAGCTGGAAGACCCCCGCGGGAGCGTGCCATGAGCCCAGCGCGCGACGAGCCGTCCAGCCCGCCCATGGCGCTCAAGGAGCGCGCCGCGCGGCTGTTCCGCGAGCACCTGTCCGCGGTGCGGGTCCGCACGGACCGGCTCTTCGCGGGGCTGATGCTGGGCCAGTGGGCGGTGGGCATCGTCATCGCGCTGTTCGGTCCGCGGGGCAGCGGCGCGCAGCTCCAGGCGGCCGTGCTGGTGGGGACGCTGCTCAGCGCCTTCCCCATGGTGATGGCCCGCTGGCGCCCGGGCTCCATGCCCACCCGTCACGTGGTGGCCGTATGCCAGGCGCTCTGGTCCTCGCTGCTCATCTACCTGACGGACGGCCGGGTGGAGACGCACTTCCACATCTTCGGCTCGCTGGCCTTCCTGGCGCTGTACCGCGACCCGTGGGTGCTGCTCACCGCGAGCATCACCACCGTCGTGGACCACGTGATGCGCGGCACCCTGTGGTCACACTCGCTCTACGGCGGGCTTCCGCCGGAGCTGTGGCGGTTCGTGGAGCACGCCTTCTGGGTGGCCTTCATCGACGTGGTGCTGGTGTATTCGTGCCGGGGCATGTTGCGCGAGCTGCGCGAGGTGGCCGTGCGCCGGGCGGAGCTGGAGCTGGCCCGCGAACGGGAGCACGCGAAGGCGCGCGAGCTGGACCGCGCCCTGCGCGAGCTCAGCGGCTTCCAGGAGCACCTCATCCGCGTGGAGAAGCTGGCCGCGGTGGGACAGCTGGCCGCCAGCGTGGGGCACGAGCTGCGAAACCCGCTGGCCGCCGTGCGCAACTCCCACGCCTATCTCTCCCGGAAGCTCACGAGGGACCCAGCAGGGGCCGCGGATGACCCACGGGTCCCCCAGTTCCTGGGGCTGATGGAGCGCGAGCTGAACGCCTGCGCGAAAATCATCTCCGACCTGCTCGACTTCGCTCGCGAGCGTCCGCCCGCGCTCCAGCCGTGTCCGCTGCGTCCGTTGGTGGACGAGGCCATTGGCGTGGTGCCGCAGCGGGATGGTGTGCGAATCGTCAATGACGTGCCGGAGTCGTTGCCGGTGCCACACCTGGACAAGGAGCAGTTCCGTCAGGTCCTGGTGAATCTGGTGCAGAACGCGGTGGAGGCGATGCCCGTGGGGCGCAATGGAGTGGTTTCAGTCGTAGCGGAAGGTGGAGACGCGAGTCCCTGGCGCATCCGGGTCATGGATGACGGCGCGGGGATTCCTCCGGAGGTGTTGCCCAAGATTTTCGAACCGCTCTTCACCACGAAGACGCGTGGCACCGGCTTGGGACTGGCCATTGTCGCCAACATGGTGCAACGTCATGGCGGCACAATCTCTGTGCGCAGCGAAGCGGAGCGGGGTAGTGAGTTCCTCATCGAGCTCCCCGCGGCAGCGGCGGCCCAGGCCGCATGATGGAGGACGTCGCAGTGGCCCCCGCGCGCATCCTGCTGGTCGACGACGAGGAGTCGCTTCGCATCACCTTGGCCGCGAACCTGGAGCTGGAGGGCCACACGGTCCTCGAGGCGGCCAATGGTGAGGAGGCCTTGCGCCTCCTGGAGAAGCAATCCGTGGACGTGGTGCTCACGGACATCCGCATGCCCGGCCTGCACGGCGTGGAGCTCTTGCGCCGCATCAAGCAGGAGCGCCCCGACATGCCGGTGGTGCTGATGACGGCCTTCACGGCGGAGGAGCTGGTGGATGACGCGCTCGCCGAGGGCGCCTTCACCGTGCTGCCCAAGCCCTTCGACGTGACGCACGCACTGGACACGGTGCTGCGCGCGGCGGCGGCGCCGCAGGTCCTGGTGGTGGACGACACCGAACAGGTGGCGCGCGGCATGGTGCGCGCCCTGAGCACGGTGGGGCTGCGCGCGCGCGCCGTGTACAGCGGCGAGGAGGCGTTGTCCTCGTTGCGTTCGGGGGAATACGACGTCTGCGTGCTGGACCTGGTGATGCCGGAGATGAGCGGACCGGAGCTGGTGTCCAAGGTGCGCGCGGCGAACCTGTCCGTCGCCATCATCGCGGTGTCCGGCCACGTGGTGCCGGAGATGCTCCGCAGGGTGGCGGCGCAGGGCGCGGTGGTGTGTATGACCAAGCCGGTACCGTTGCGTGAGCTGGTGCAGGCGATTGCAAGGGTGCGAGGCCGGCCTCAACAAGGGCTGCAAGGCGCGAGGATTTGACCCATGGCAGGCAGAGACCTCCAGGCGCGTGAGCGGGCGGCGGTGGCGGATGTGGTGGCCTCCACCCTGCGGCACGACCTGCGCAACAAGCTGGCCAGCATCCGCAACGCCTCGTTCTACTTGATGCGGCAGGTGAAGAAGACGGACCTCTGGAGCGCGGACCCGCGCGTGGAGACCTTCTTCCAGCTCATCGAAAAAGAGCTGACGTCCGCGGAGGACGTGCTCTCCAAGCGCGCGCCGCCGCCCACCGGTGGCACGCGTCCCCGGTGCAGCGCCCGCGATGGCGTGGAGCACGCGCTCGCCGAGGCCCAGGTGCCGCCGTCGGTGGAGGTGGTGCGAGACCTGAAGGAGCAGGGCGGCGTCCCGCTGGAGGTGGAGGACCTGGCGCTGCTGGTGCGCTGCCTCGTGGACAACGCGCTGGAGGCCATGCCGCGCGGCGGGACGCTCACGGTGCGCACGCGGGACGCGGAAAGCGGCGTGTGCCTGCGTGTGGAGGACACCGGAGAGGGCCTGGCGGCGGAGGCGTACTCGCGCGCCCTGGAGCCCTTCTTCACCACGCGGCCCCACCACGCCGGGCTGGGGCTGAGCATCGTCCACCGGACGGCCGTGCGGCATGGCTGGCAACTGGACCTGGGCGCTGGCCCCTCCGGGGGCACCTACGTGGAAATCCAATTCACGGGCCCGGAGGCGGGGGCCCATGACCGGAATGACGTGACTCGGGGGAGCAAGTGATGGAGACGAACTGGACGTTCGGGCGTTGCCTGCTGCTCGTGGAAGACGACCCTTCCAACCGGATGACGCTGTCCGCGCTTTTGGAGGATGCGGGCTTCGCGGTCGTCACCGCTGGCTCCTATTCGGAGGCCGCGGGATTATTGAACCGGCCTCGCGCGTATGACGCCGTGCTGTTGGACCAGAGCCTGGGTGACGGCTTTGGGACGGGGCTGATTCCGCTGGTGCGCCACCACATGCCGAAGACCAAGGTCGTCTTCGTCACCGGTCATGACGGGAAAATCGACATGCCGGTGGACGCCGTCTTCCGCAAGGGCGGCCACTTCGACGACCTGCTGGCCTTCCTTTTCAAGCTGTTGCCCCAGCGCCCGCTGGGTGCCTGAACGCGAGGTTCCAGAATGCTGCTCCCTTCCGTTTCCGAGCGCTCCGCTCTCACCCGACGGCGGGAGCAGCTGGCGAAAGCCCTTGGGGGAGCAGCCGCGCTGCTGGCGTCGAGCCGCCCCCGCCCGCGCAACTACGCCGCCGACCAGTTCCCGTTTCGGGCGTCGAGCCACTTCCTCTACCTCTTCGGGCTCGCGGCGCCGGACGGCGTGGGCCTGTATGACGGCCAGGGCTGGACGCTGTACCTGCCCGAGCCCGGTCCCGACGACGCGCTGTGGGACGGCGCGGTGCCCGGCTTCGCTGAAATCGCGGAGCGGACGGGCTGCACCGTGCGCTCGCGCGCCGAGCTGCCCGCGGCGCTGAAGGGCCGTGACGTGGCGACGCTGCCCACGCCGGACCTGGAGACGTGCCTGGACGTGGCCGCGCTGCTGGGCCGCGAGGTGCGTCCCGGTCACCTGGCGGCGGTGGATGTGCCGCTGGCGGACGCGATGATTGCGCTGCGGCTTCGCCACGACGACGCCGCGCAGGCGCAGCTGCGTCAGGCCGCGGAAGTCACGGTGCTGGCCCATCTGGCGGGCATGCGCGCCACGCGGCCGGGCATCCTGGAGGCCGCGGTGCGCGCCGCGATGGAGGCGGAGTTCGTCTCGCGCGACATGCGGCCGGCGTATCAGCCCATCGTCACCGTGCACGGCGAGGTGCTGCACAACCTGCGCTATGACCACACGCTGCGCGAGGGCGACCTGCTGCTGGCCGACGTGGGCGGTGAGAGCCCCGCCGGCTTCGCCTGTGACGTGACGCGCACGTGGCCAGTGACGGGCCGCTTCAGCACGACGCAGCGCGAGCTGTACGACGTCGTGCTGCGCATGCAGAAGGCCAGCATCGACGCAGTCCAGCCGGGGACGCGCTACCGCGACGTGCACCTGGCCGCGCACCGGGAGATGGCGCGAGGACTGGTGGCGCTGGGCATCCTCCGTGGGGACCCGGAGGAGTTGGTGGTGGACGGCGTCACCGCGCTCTTCTTCCCGCACGGCGTGGGCCACCTGCTGGGGCTGGACGTGCATGACATGGAGGACCTGGGGGACCGGGCGGGCTATGCGCCGGGCCGCACGCGCTCGCCGGAGTTCGGTCACCGCTCGCTGCGGCTGGACCGGGATTTGGAACCCGGCATGGCGGTGACGATTGAGCCCGGCATGTACCAGGTGCCCGCCATCCTGTCGGACGCGCGACTCATGGCGCGCGCGAAGGACAGGCTCCAGCGCGACGTGCTGGCGCGCTACGCGGACGTGCGCGGCATCCGCATCGAGGACGACGTGCTCGTCACTTCGGATGGCAACGAGGTGCTCACCGCCGCCATCCCCAAGGAGGCTTCGGACATCGAGGCCGTCATGACCAGCTCTGCCCGTCCAGCTCCGGGAAGGTGACCTGGCACTGGCCGGGATTCACGCCGTCCACGCGCGCGTAGCCATTCTTGTTGAGGGTGCCTTCGCGCGTGCTCCCATCCGGGAGCGTCACCAGGTAGCGCGCGTGGGGGATGGGGTTGCCCTCCTCGTCCTTCAGCTCGATGGCCAGCCACGTCTGTTCCTCGACGGGGGCTTCCTCGGACGTCAGCGGCGGTGGTTCCGGCCAGGGCGTGGGCAGCAGCACCGGCCGCGCGATGGGGAGCGCCACCAGCTCCCCATGCACGAAGGCCTCGGTGAGCCGCTGCTGAAGGCGCTGCTCGTACCGGCCGCGCTCCAGGCCGGACAGTCCCAGCGGGCGGCTGCCTCCGAGCGCTTCGTACATCGCATACAGCGTGTGCGCGGCGGAGGTGGCCAGCCAGCGCTTCAAGGCGGAGCTGACGAAGACGTCGGGTACCGGTGCCTGCGAGTGCTTCAGCCGCTCGAGGTCGACGGACGGTACGATGAGCCAGTCTTCCCCCTGGGCCGGCAGGCGCCACCGGCGCTCACCGTGCAAGAGCTGCATCATGACGGCCTCCCTGTCTCGGAGTGTATCAGGATGCGCGCTCCGCGTAGGAGGCGCTGCGATGTGGGGTGCGCGGCGCCTGACGCCGCGCATCGGGGTGTGGGTTGCGGAACGTCCTCGTGGGACGGAGGGGCAGGGTTACTGCTGCTGCGGTGCGCCTTCGGGCGCCTGCTGAGCCTCAGTGGGCGCGGCCGGGCTGCTGTGCGCGAACACCATGAGCCACTTCCCGTCGCGGCGCTGCCACACGTCGGTGAAGTACACGGCGTCGGTGACTTCGCTGCCGTCCGTCATGCGCAGCCGCGAGCGCTGGATGCCGGCGAGTACGCCCGTGTCACCGAAGACGTGTGACTTCATTCTTTCGGCTTCGATGGACGTGATGTCACCGGGGATTTCGGCGATGCCCACGATGAACGCGTCACGGTTCATCTCCGCGCCGTCCGCGCCGCGATAGATGAAGTCCTCGGTCGTGAGCGACTTGATGGCCTCCGGGTCCTTCGTCTGGATGGCGCGCATGACGCGGCCTTCGAGCTCGGTCAGCGTGCGGAGGTCGTCAGTGGAAGTCGTGCTCATGGCTGACTGACTCCGGGTGGAAACATGGCCGCACGCAGAGGCGGCCAGCGGGGTGGATGCAGGAGTGCTCGATACATGCGTTGTCGTGAGTACAGCGCGCATGCGCGCGTGCGGAATGAATTTCCAGAGCGCGAAGTTGCGGGGCCGCGTGCGCCATTCGCCGTGAGTTGACCCGGTGAAGCAGTGGACAGGCGCGGTGCCTCCAGGGGGCACAGCGTTCTAGGACGAACAGTGGGGGGTGGCGCGACGAGGACCGGTTCCTACGTTGCACGCCCAGTCGAAGTCAGGGCCGGTGAGTGCAGCGCGGGCGAGGGAGGGCGTGTGGACGAGCTTCTTTCCGGAGCTGAAGGGCAGTTCCGTACTCAGGGCAAAGGCACTCCAGGTGCGTTGGAGCCGCGCGGCACGGTGAGCGTGAGCGAGGCGCTCGAGGGAGACCTCGACGCGTATCTCGACCGTGAGCTTCTCGAGGCGTGTGAAGACGACGCGGCCGTGGAAGACCCTGCACCCGTGACGGATGTTTCCGCGAGCATGCGTGCGTTGCTCGCACTCGCGGAGGAGGAGACGGAGTGGCTGGAACGCCTGCCGTCGTCCACCTCGCACATGCTGGACGTGTTGCCCGAGCCCACGGTGGAGATTCCCGAGTGGATGCGCACTTCGCCTGGAGCGAAGACGGTGACGTCCCTGGGCGCCTTGTTGCCGCCGCGTGCGGAGAATGTGCTGGCGCGTGCGCCGGATGCGCCCATGTGGGGCGATGCGCCGCCGCATGCGCACCTGGAATCCGCGCGGTGGCGCGGTGCGAGCGTGAGCGAGACAGGCCGTGTCCTGGGACTTCGCCCCGGGGAGTTGATGGGCGCGGCCGCCGTGGGCGCGCTGGCGGCGGGCCTGATGCTGGTCGCGGGACTCTACGTGCGTGGCGACTTCACGGGGACGCAGGTGAGCGTCGACGATGCCATCCGGCGCACGGCGAACGGCGCTGTCCTTGGCGCGAGCGGTGACGCCCGGGCGGGCCTGTCCTCGGCTGGCGCTGGCGCCGCGATGTCCGGGCACGCCATTGGAGCGAGCACGCCCACACAGGCCGCCGTGAGCGGTTCATCGCCGGACGCGGCGCTCGCTGCCGCGTCGTCCGTGGCTGTCTCCAGCACGCAGCCGGGCATGGGTTCGACGCTTCTTCAGGACGCGGCGAACGGACTGCGCGCCTCCGTGCCTGCCTCGGAGCCGGCGCGAAACCCGGGCACGCCCGTGGCGGAGTCGCTCGCGGTGGTGAGCCCCGCGCCCATCAAGCGCAAGGCCCCCGCGAAGCCAGACGAGGCGGCGGCCCTGCCGCCCGCGCCCGTCGAGCTCGACTTCGGAGACACGGGGGCGGAAGGCGCCGCGTCTCAAGACGCCATCGCGACTTCACCGGGTGATGTCGCTGCGGAGGCCGTGGAGGAGGACACGTCGGAGAAGGGGCCGTACGCGGACCTCGATGAGACCTTCGCGCGCGAGCTGGGCTTCACGGAAGACGCGGACGCGGAGCTCTCGAAGGCGGAGGAGCCCCCGCGCACCGTCTACGTGCCGCCGGCGGTGGACGTGAAGGAGCACCTCACGCCGGAGGACGTGAAGCAGGTGGTGCTGACGAACCAGCCCGCCATCACCGCGTGCCTGCGCTCACACGCGCAGGGCACGCCGATGGAGGCCGGTGGCCGCTTCATGGTGCAGTGGTCGGTGCTCCCCAGCGGTGAGACGCTCAACGTGTCCATGGACACCGCCGCGCTGCGCGCCACGCCGCTGTCGCGCTGCATCGAGGACGTGGTGCGCCGCTGGAAGTTCCCGGTGCATCAGGTGCGGATGCAGGAGCCCATCCGCTTCCCCTTCATCTTCTGAGGCGCGCGCGGACCACTGGCTTCTATGCTTCCATTTGGAATGCCAGCACCCGAGCCGCCGGAGCCCACGGAGTTGCACGTCTGCCACCGCTGCCTCGTGCGGTTGGAGGCCAGCGCCGGTGGCGTGGACCTGCCACGCCGGCTGCGGGAGGCCCTGGCGGGACGGGGCCTCGCCGAGCGGACGCGGGTGATGGCGTCAGGCTGCCTGGGGGAGTGTCCCCGGGGCCTCGTGAGCGTGCTGGTGGTCCCGGACAGTGGCTCCGGGGCACACGTTCAGCTCATCGACCCGGCGAAGGACGGAGCGGACCTGGCCGAGCACGTCGCCCGGTTGCCGGGTGTGCAAGACGGGCCCCCGCGAGCTGGGCGGCCTTGAGCAGCGCTTCCACCATGGGCACGCAGCTCGCCTCACCCTTGCCGGCGATGGCGTAGGCCGTGCCGTGGTCGGGAGACGTGCGCGGCACGGGCAGGCCCAGCGTCACGTTCACCGTGCGCTCGAAGTCCAGCGCCTTGGCCGGGATGAGCCCCTGGTCGTGGTACATGGCCAGCACCGCGTCGTAGCGCGCGCCCACCGCGTCGGGCTTCGCGAAGAGCCCGTCCGCGGGGATGGGCCCGTGCGCGTCCACCCGGGCCGCGCGGGCCTTGCGGATGGCGGGGCCAATCACCTCCACCTCTTCGCGTCCCAGGAGCCCACCTTCGCCCGCGTGTGGGTTGAGCCCCAGCACGGCGATGCGCGGCTTGTGGCCCACCACCGGCTCCAGGCTGCGCGACAGCAGCTTGAGCTGCGCGGTCAGTCCGTCCACGGTGAGCAGGCGCGGCAGGTCCGCCAGGGGAACGTGGTTGGTGGCGAGCGCCACGCGTACGCGAGGCCCATCCATCAACATCATCACGTCCACGCCGAAGGCCTCCGCCAGCACTTCGGTGTGACCCATGAAGGGGATGCCCGCGCGGGAAATCTGCTCCTTCGAAACAGGTGCGGTGCACAGCGCGTCCACGTGTCCGGCCCGCATCGCGTCGATGGCCGCCGTCACGAAGGCGTACTGCGCGCGGCCGCCCTCGCGCGAGGGCTTTCCGGGCACGCGGTCCTTCTCCGCGAGCCGCGTCACCTCCACCACGGTGGGGCCTTCCACGCGACCCAGGGCCGAGGGCTCCACGCGGGCATAGCGGCGGAAGGCGGGGAAGCGCGCCAGCGTGGGCCCGTCCCCGAAGATGACGGGGACGAGCACCTTGCGCACGGAGGGCTTCGTCAGGGCCGCGGCCGTCACCTCCGGCCCGATGCCCGACACGTCCCCCAGGGAGATTCCGACGAGCGGAAGGCCCACGGCGGCTACATCTTCACGTCGACGTTGGCCTTCTGCCGCAGTTCCTGCACGTACTGGTCGAGGAACTTCTCCGTCTTCTCCTGGAGCAGCTTGCCCTCCAGCTTGGAGCGCATCTCCTCGTAGGACGCGGCGGCCACCGTGCGGCGCTCCTCCACCTTCAGCACGTGCCAGCCGAAGTTGGTGCGCACCGGCTCACTGACGCCGCCCTCGGGGAGGCCGAACGCGGCCTTCTCGAAGGCTGGAACCATGACGCCCCGCTTGAACCAGCCCAGGTCACCGCCGTCCGCGGCGCTGGGGCCTTCGCTGCGGGCGCGGGCCAGCGAGGCGAAGTCCATGCCCGGCCGGCGCGCTTCCGTGGCGATGGCCTCCGCCCGCTTCTTGGCGGCCTCCACCTGCTCCGCCGTGGCCTTGGCGTCCACCTGCACCAGGATGTGGCGCGCGTGGACCTCCGAGTCACCGCTCTCCATGCGAGTGTACTGCGTGTACGCGGCCTTGAGGTCCTCCTCGGTGATCTTCACCTGGGGGCCCACCTTCATGCGCAGCAGGCGGTCACGCAGGATGCGCTTGCGCATCATGTCCCGGTAGGTGGCCATGGTGAGGCCTTCGCCCAGCAGGAGCTGCTCGAACTGCGCGGGGTCGGTGATGTTGTTCTGCTGGCGCACGTCCGCCACCAGCTCATCCACCTCCGCCTCGGTGGCGGTGATGCCCAGCTGCGCGATTTCGGACTCCATCAGCTTCTCGCCGATGAGGGTGTCCAGGGCCGTCTTCATCAACTGCAGCCGCTGCTCGCCGCGCTTGCGTGGGTCCGGGTCGTTGACGCGGGCCATCTCCGGCGCCGCGCGCTGCTGCACCTCGGACAGCGCGATGATGTCGCGGTTCACCACCGCGGCCACCTTGTCCACCAGCTCCGCGTGCGCCGCCCCGCTGCTCCCCAGGAGCGCCACCGCCGCGATTGCCGCCACCAGCTTCTTCATTCCCGCCATCCTTCCGTACCACCCCGGGCGCGTCCAACCGCCGCCCCGGTCTTCGATTTCGTCGTCACTCCGCCGTCGCCTGCTGAGGCGCCGGACGCCCGCGGATGGCCTGCAACGTGGCCTCGTTCACCTGGACCTGCGCCTTCTGCCGCAGCTCCTGTTCGAACGTCTCCTGCGCCTGCGACCGCTTCTGCTCCAGCAGCTTGGCCTCCACCAGCGAACGGACTTCCACGAACTCCCGCTTGCGCGCCGGCTTGCGCTCCAGCACGCGGAACAGGTGGAAGCCGTACTCGGTGGACACCACGTCCGAAACCTGCCCCACCCCCAGCTTGAATACCACCTCGTCGAAGGCGGGCGGCATCTGCCCCCGGGGGAAGAACCCCAGGTCGCCCCCCACCTTGGCGTCCGCGCTGAGCGAATACCTGCGCGCCAGGTCCGCGAACTTCTTGCCGGACTTGAGCTGGGTTTGCAGGCGCCGTGCCTCGTCCAGGCCCTTCACCACGATTTGCGCGGCGTGGACCTGCTCAGGCTCGTGGAAGTCCTTCTCGTGCGCGCCGTACCAGGCCCGCAGTTCTTCTTCCGTCACCGCCACGCGCGAATAGACGTGGCTGGCGAACAGCTTCTCGATGGTCAGCCGGCTTGCTTCCCGCGAGCGCAGCTCCGCCATGGAGAGCTGCCCCTGGGCCAGGACCTCGTTGAAGTTGCCCGCCGGATAGTCCCCGGACAGCCGCAGCACCCCCCGGTCCACCTCTTCCGGGGTGACGGTGATGTTGTGCTTGCGAGCCTCCTGCAGCAGCAGCATCCGGTGGATGTACGTGTCGAGGAGCGCGCGCTTGAAGGGCTCCACGTCCTCCAAGGTGCGCTGGGACATGTCCGTCAGCGCCAGCTCGCGCCACAGCTCCTGTTCGAAGTCCGCCCGGCTGAGCACCTCGCCGTTGACGCTGGCGACCACCAGGGCCTCCGGCGTCTCCATCACGGGTTTGGTGCAGGCGGGCATGCCCACCCCCGCGGCCAGGGCGATGGCGAGTGGGACCAGGAAGGCGCGGGTGGGAGAAAAGCGCATGCGCGGGGCCTCGTGAGGGGGAGGGCTCCAGATTGGCAAGCCGTCAGTCATGGCGCGAGGCCCGTTCCGGTAGCACGCCGGGCAGGGCCGGACAACCTCACCGGGCCTACGGCTGCGTCGCGTGTGCGGAGAGGAACGCCTCCACCAGGGGGAAGATTTCGTCAGGGGCCCGGCGGCCCAGGACCAGGTCCGCGTGCCCGTAGTCCGCCCCGAAGCCGTGGGCCTTGCCGGCGACCAGGACCTTCACCGGCCCGCCCAGGTACTCCTTGGCGCGCGCCACCGCCATGGGTGGGGCCAGCAGGTCCTTGCTGCCCGCCAGCAGCAGGAAGGGGATGGTCACCCGGGACAGGGACTCGCAGTAGTCGAACTCGCCGTTGTAGGACGTGAAGCGGTTGGTGGTGATCCACCGTGCGAACTGGCGCCCCACGCCGCCGGCGATGTCCGCGGGCACGTTGGCCAGCGCGCGCCGCACCACCTCCGTCTCCATGTTCTCCGCCAGCATCATGTACCGGCTCATGGGCCCGGGCGGCGCGCCGAACAGGGCGATGCTGGTGACGCGGCTGGTGGGGATGACCCGCAGCTTCAGCACCGGCTCCACCTTCTGGATGAAGGTGCGCAGGCCCGGCTGCACCGCGAAGGTGAAGGGACTGCCCAGGGCGACGGCCGCCCGTACGGGCGCCTGCGGCGTCTTCGCCAGGTGGGCATAGAGCATCAGCCCGCCCTTGGAATGACCAACCCAGAGCACTTCCTTCGCACCTGTGGACAGGACGGTACGCACCGCCGTGCGCACGTCATGCTCGGCCTGGTCATCGAAGTTGAAATCCGGGCAGTCGCCCGCCAGCCCCCGGCCCCGCAGCTCCAGCACCCACGTTTCAAAGCCGGACCGGGCCAGGTAGCGGGCCAGGCTGTACTGCTCGTCGAAGTCCATGTGGAAGCGGTTGGCCCCCAACCCGTGGCAGAGGATGACGGGCTGGGCGAAGCGCTTCTCGCCTCGGGCGTGGTAGCGGCCCAGGGCAATGGAGGCCCCGTCGTCCGTGGGCACCCGGTACAGCTCGTCCGGGCGGAAGGTGAGCGTCAGCAGCCCCTCCTTCCCGCGCACCATCGTTCGCGAAAAGAGGTCCGCCATCCGACCCAACCGTGCCACCTGTCGACGAGTCACGTCGCCAGTCTAAGCCGGACCGCGGGGCCATGCCGTGTTCATTGGTGAGCAAGCACCCGCCCGGCAGGACTGTTGCAGGGAGATGTAGGCAACGACTCGAAGGAGGTGGCAATGCGGCGGAAACAGGCTTGGAAGGAAATGTGGTCCTCCCTTTTCGCCACCGTTTTTCCCACGGATACCCTTCTGGCGGCCCTTCGGAAGATGGAGCGGCACCAGGTGCGGTTGTTGGGCGTGGTGGGGGAAGGGGGAGGG
>NZ_VHLC01000153.1:0-15884 GCF_006547355.1 Myxococcus sp. AB036A
GCCCAGCCCCGTCCCCCGCCGCCACTGTCCGCGCAGGGCGATCAGCGTCCAGCCGCGCCCGCCGCTGCCGCTGCGACGCCCGCGAATGCACCAGGGGCTGAAGAGATTCCCGCCCTGCGCCAGCTCACGATGGCGATGAAGCAGCAGAACCACTTCCAGCGGCTCGGGCTGACGGAGCAGACGAACTCCAGCGCGGTGAAGATCGCGTACTTCCGCCTGGCCAAGCTCTACCACCCGGACACGCTCCCGCAGGGCGCGCCGCCAGAGCTGGAGAAGCTGAAGGCAGAGGTCTTCGCGTATATCGGCGACGCCTACCGCACCCTCTCCGACGACAGCAGCCGCGCCAGCTACATCGAGGAGCTCAAGAGCGGCGGCAGCGGAGACGGGGTGGACATCAACGGCATCCTCATGGCGGAGGAGCTGTTCCAGAAGTCCTGCATCCTGGTGAAGGCGCGCAAGTTCCCGGACGCCGTGAAGATGCTGGACGAGGCCATCAAGCTGAACCCGGAGGAAGCGGAGTTCTACGCGTGGCGTGGCTACGCGCGCTTCTTCACGGCGGCGGACAAGAAGGCCGCCCAGCCCGAAGCCTTCCGGGAAATCCAGAACGCCATCCGACGCAACGAGCGCTGCGCCCCCGCGCACTACTTCCTGGGCGTCATCGCCAAGCTGTGTGGTGACGGCCAGGGCGCGCTCAAGCACTTCAAGCGCACCGTGGAGCTTCAACCGGACCACATCGACGCGCAGCGAGAAGTCCGCATCGCGTCGCAGAAGAAGTAGGGTGCGCCCCCCTTACCCGAAGACACGAAGGAGAGAAGGAACGTGCCGCTCACTGGGAAGCAACGCCGCCATCTGCGCGCGCTAGGACACCACCTGGAGCCGGTGGTCATCGTCGGTCAGGCCGGCGTCACCGAGGGTGTCATCGCCGCCATCGAGCAGGCGCTGCAGGACCACGAGCTCATCAAGGTCAAGATCAACGAGGGCCCGGAGACGCGCCAGGAAGCCGCGGCGCGCATCGCCGAGGGCACCCAGGCGGAGCTCGCGCAGCTCCTGGGCCGCACCGCGCTCGTGTTCAAGAAGCGCAAGAAGGACTCCAAGTTCGAGAAGTTCTAGCCAGTCTCAAGCCGGCCACGCCGCGGAAGGTCCTCCGCGGCGCCCGGCTGCCTCAAGGCGTGAATCCCGCAGCCCCGGCCACGAACTCCGCCGCCACGCTCAGCCGCTCCAGCAGCGCGGGCCCGAAGTACTGGCGCCTGGACTCCCCCAGTCCACCCTGCACGTTCGCCGCCGTCTCCACGTAGCCCACGTAACCATCCGCCAGGCTCAGCACGCCCGTGGCGCCGGTCCGCTGCAGCAACTCCATGCCCGCGGCCACGCTGGGCTCGCCCGGCACCGCCACCAGCTTCAGCGGCCCCAGCACCAGCGCGCCCACCTCCGCCAGACGCGGCGCGGATTCACACAGCAGGTTGTCCCCCGCCGCCCGCGTCAGCGCCGGCACCAGCCGCGAAGCATCCGGCCGTGGCATGGCCGCATCAGCGCGCGCCAGGGACAACCGCACGGTCTCCCCCACGGGGGACAAGGGCGCATCGCCGGCCAGCTCCGCCAGGGCCTGCGCGAAGCCCGACACCCGCTCCAGCCCCTGCCCTTCCGAGTACGCCACCGTCGCATTGCCCCCCGCGCCCTGCAGCAACAGCGTCACGCCGCTGCCCGCCTCCTCGCGCAGCGCGCTGAGCCGGCCGGGGTAGTCAGGGTCCACGTAGGCGCGGCGACGCGGCACCATCGTCGGGTGCGCGGCGTAGAGCAGCAGCTCCGCCACCGGGCCGCCCTGCCCCCGGAACACCGCGCGCGTCAGGACGCCATCCGGCTTCTCGCCACCGCTGCGGGAGATGACGAACTTCTGCTCCCGCGCCTCGCCGACCTCCAGCGACACCGGGGCGAGCGACGCGGCCGCCTGGGCCAGTGCATCACCCGCCGCCGTGGTGATGGCATCCACCACGTCTTCCCGGTAGCGCCCGGTACCGGACAGCTGAGCCACCAACCG
The DNA here is from genome assembly GCF_006547355.1 of Myxococcus sp. AB036A. NCBI lineage: Bacteria > Pseudomonadati > Myxococcota > Myxococcia > Myxococcales > Myxococcaceae > Myxococcus > Myxococcus sp. AB036A. The sequence continues at coordinate 2,036 of NZ_VHLC01000153.1, forward strand.
CGAGTCATACCCGCCCAACGACGAATGCGTGTGCGTGGCCAGGACCAGCACATCCTCCAGCCCCGAGGCCCGCGCACGCTCACGCACCCGCGTGGCCAGCACGTCCGGAACGAGGAGCAGGTCCAACGACACCAGCCCCACCTGTGTCCCTCCCGCCTCCAGCACCACCGCGCGCGCGAAGAGCGGCACGTCGGCCTGCTCCGCCTCGGGCCGTGGCGGCGTATAGCCGGCCACCACCACCGGGAAGGGCGGCGAGAGCGCCACCTTCGCCGCGCCCGCGCGCAGCGGCCCTTCGCCATGGACCTGTGACACAAGGACTGGCGCGCGTTCGGCCCAGCTGCCACACCAGTTCCAGGACGCCAGCGAATACGCGGCGCCCACGGTGAGCAACATCAGGGGAAACAGGGAACGCCAGCGGACCAATCGCGAGGATGCCATGCGGGAACCAGACTAACCGCAGGGACTGGCCTTTGGGACGCCTGACTGCCCACATGAAACGACTCTGGCGTCGGGTGGAATACCCACCAGAGGGGCATGCGTTCCTGTTCCGCTCACCGCTCGAAAGGAGTAAGGCAGCGCGCCATGTGCGGCATCTTCGGAATCGTGGGGCACGCCGAGGCCTCCAACCTGACGTACCTGGGGCTGCACGCCCTCCAGCACCGCGGGCAGGAGTCCGCGGGCATTGTCGCCTCTGACGGGATGGGGCTGCGCGCTCACCGGCAGATGGGACTCGTCGCTGACATCTTCGATGCGCCGGTGCTCGCCGACCTGCCTGGGCAGGCGGCCATCGGCCATGTGCGCTACTCCACCGCTGGAGGCAGCGCCCTCAAGAACGCCCAGCCGCTCTTCGTGCAGTACGCGGGCGGGCAGTGCGCCATCGCGCACAACGGCAACCTGGTGAACGCGGCGGAGCTGAAACAGCAGCTCGAGGCCGACGGCGCCATCTTCCAGTCGGACGCGGACACGGAAGTCATCCTGCACCTGCTGGCGCGCTCCAAGCAGGCGACCTTCGAGCAGAAGCTCGTGGAGGCGCTGCGCAAGGTGACAGGCGCCTACAGCCTCCTGGTGCTCACGGAGAACAAGCTCGTCGCGGTGAGGGACCCGCACGGCATCCGGCCGCTGGTGCTGGGGCGGATGAAGGAAGGCGCCTACGTGCTGGCCAGCGAGTCGACCGCGCTGGACCTCATCGAGGCGGAAATCGTGCGCGAGCTGGAGCCGGGCGAGCTGCTCGTCATCGAGAACGGGCTGCTGCGCACCAGCAAGCCCTTCGCGGAGCCGCCGCGTCAGGCGCGCTGCATCTTCGAGCACGTGTACTTCGCGCGGCCGGACTCCACGCTGTTCGGCAGCAACGTGTACGAAGTGCGCAAGGAAATGGGCCGTCAGCTCGCGAAGGAGCAGCCGGCGCCCTCCGCGGACCTGGTCATCGCGGTGCCGGACTCGGGCGTGCCGGCGGCCATCGGCTTCGCACAGGCCAGCGGCATCCCCTACGACGTGGGCCTCATCCGCAGCCACTACGTGGGCCGCACCTTCATCGAGCCGCAGCAGTCCATCCGCCACTTCGGCGTGAAGCTGAAGCTGTCCGCGGTGCGGCAGGTGCTCAAGGGCAAGCGCGTGGTGGTGGTGGACGACTCCATCGTCCGCGGCACCACGAGCCGCAAAATCGTGAAGATGATCAAGGCGGCGGGCGCGGTGGAGGTGCACCTGCGCATCTCCTCGCCGCCCACGAAGTGGCCTTGCTACTACGGCATCGACACGCCGAGCCGCCAGGAGCTCATCGCCGCGACGCACAGCCTGGAGGAGATTGCCACGTACGTGACCGCAGACTCGCTCGGCTACATCTCCCAGGAAGGCCTGGGCCGCGCGGTGGGCGACCCGGAGCGCGGCAGCTTCTGCACCGCCTGCTTCTCCGGCAAGTACCTCATCGGCGACTTCGGCGAAGAACGCGCCGAGCCCAACAAGCTCACCGCCTGACGTCACCACCGGCTTCACGCCCCTGGCCCCCTGCCCGCTTCATTCCGGGCTGGGGGCCTTCGCGTTTCAGGCCGGCAAGGCCACGGGCCGGCCTTCGATGAAGTCCGTGAGGTCCGCGGGCAGGGGCGCCTCGAACGCCACCGCCTGGCCAGAGCCCGGGTGGGGGAAGGCGATGCGCGCGGCGTGCAGCGCTTGCCGGGGCAGGCGCAGCCGCGGCCACGCCTCGGGCTCCAGACAGCGCTTGCTGAAGCGGTCGAAGTAGCCGGGGTCCGGCCCGTACATCTTGTCGCCCACGAGCGGGAAGCCCGCGTGGCGCAGGTGGATGCGAATCTGGTGCTGGCGCCCCGTCTCCGGGAAGCAGCGCAGCAGCGCGAAGGGCGCGCTGTCCCGCGTGAAGCGCTGGAGCACCTGGAAGCGCGTGCGGCTCTCCTTGCCCTCCACCGGGTCGATGCGCACGGCGATGCGGATGAGCTCGGTGCCCTCCGCGATGGGCGCGTCCACGGTGAACGTGTCCTCGGGCGGGTGCCCTTCGCAGAGCGCCAGGTACTCCTTGTGCACGTCACGCGAGACGAACAGCCGCCCCAGCACCCGGCAGGACTCCGTGGTGCGCCCGCAGACGACCAGCCCGCTGGTCTCCCGGTCCAGCCGGTGCGCGGGCTCGGCGAAGCGCTCACCGAAGCGCTCACGCAGGAGCGTGACGAGGGTGCCCTTGTGGTAGCGCGCCGTGGGGTGGATGGGCAGGCCCGCGGGCTTGTCCAGCACCAGCAACCAGTCGTCCTGGAACACCACGGGCAATTCCGTGGGCGTGTCCGGCTCCTCGCTGGCGCGGCGGCGGATGCGGAAGGCCAGTCCCGGGTACACCGGCGTGGACGGCTTCAGGCGCCGCTCCTCGCAGATGACACCCCTCAGGATGACGCCCTGGAGCCGCTCCCGCGTCATCCGGCGGAGCTTCTCGCCCAGGTACTCATCCAGCCGCCAACCCGCGTAGTTCGGCTCGACGACGTAGCGGATGTCGACGTAGCCCTCGGGGGCTTCTTCCTGCGGTGCGCTGTGCATGGGCCTGCCGGCGCTCTACCACGGCGGGCCCTCCTGCACAGGCGGGGACGGACGAGCAGGCGGGCCCACGGAACGCCGGAGCCCCCACTCGTCATCTGGCATCAGGCCGAGGCCGCCTGAATCGGCCGGTCCTCGACGCCCAGGAAGCTCGCGAACAGGTCCGCGATGCGCTCGGCGGCGCGGCCATCCCAGAACTCGGGCACGCGGCCCTGCTTGCCTTCACCATCCAGCACGCGGTCGGCGGCCAGACGGATGCGGACCGGGTCGGTGCCCACCACCTCGTTGGAGCCTTCCTCCACGGTGATGGGGCGCTCGGTCTGCTCGCGCAGGGTGAGGCACGGGATGCCCATGGCCGTCGTCTCCTCCTGGAGGCCGCCGGAGTCGGTGAGCACCAGGCGCGCCTTCGACGTGAGCGCCAGGAAGTCCAGGTAGCCCATGGGCTCCACGGGCCGCAGGTTCGGCGTGCGCTCGAACCACGTGTTCAGGCCATGCTCCGAAATCACCTTCCGCGTGCGCGGGTGCACCGGGAAGATGACCGGCAGGCGCGAGGCGACGTGGGCCACCGCGGACAGGAGGCCGCCCAGAATCTTGGGGTCGTCCACGTTGGAGGGCCGGTGCAGCGTGCACACCGCGTAGCCGTGGGGGATGAGCCCCAGGTCCTTGAGCAGCGGCAGCTTGTCGGCCTTCTCGCGCGAGGCGAAGAGCGAGTCGATCATCACGTTGCCCACGAAGTGGATGCGGGCCGGGTCGGTGCCTTCCTTGAGCAGGTTGGCGTCCGCGTCACGTGACGGCGTCAGCAGCAGGTCCGACAGGCGGTCGGTGACGAGGCGGTTGATCTCCTCCGGTTGGTGTGGCGAGTAGCTGCGCAGCCCCGCTTCGACGTGTGCCAGGGGGATGCCCAGCTTCGACGTCACCAACGCCGCCGCGATGGTGCTGTTCACGTCGCCCACCACAGAGACGAGCGCCGGAGGGTGGGCCAGGAAAACCTTTTCCAGCTCCACCATCATGCGTGCCGTCTGCTGCGCATGGCTGCCCGACCCGATGCCCAGATGGACGTCCGGGGCAGGCAGGCCGAGGTCGGCGAAGAACACGTCGCTCATCTTGGCGTCGTAGTGTTGCCCCGTGTGGACAAGGATTTGCTCCAGGGGGGTACGCTCGGCGATGGCGCGATAGATGGGCGCGACCTTCATGAAGTTCGGACGCGCCCCAACGATATGAATGACCTTCTTCATGTTGCGACCAAAGCTAGGCACTGGAGCCGCGCTGGCCAGTGTCCCATGATGCGAATGTCCAATCCCGGGGGCCGGCAATCGTCGCGAACCTGATAGACGGAGGGGTCATGCAATCTTGCCGGACCGTTGCAGTCATTCCCGCCCGACATGCCAGCACCCGCTTCCCGGGCAAGCCGCTGGCAATCATCGCCGGCCGAACAATGATTGAGCACGTCTGGCGCCGCTGTCAGGAGGCCCAGGCCTTCGACGAGGTGTGGGTTGCCACCGATGACGACCGCATTCGCGCCGCCGTGGAGGGCTTTGGCGGCAAGGCGGTGATGACCAGCCCCACCTGCGCCACGGGGACGGATCGGGTCGCCGAGGTGGCGCTCGGCCGTCCAGACATCGACATCTGGGTGAACGTCCAGGGAGACGAGCCCCTGGTGGACCCCGCCGCGCTCCAGCGGCTGGCGGGCCTCTTCCAGGACGCGTCCGTGCGGATGGGCACCCTGGTCCGCCCGCTCGAAGCGGACGAAGCCGCCAGCCCGCACGTGGTGAAGGCGGTGCTCGCGCTCAACGGCGACGCGCTCTACTTCAGCCGCAGCCTGGTCCCCCACGCCCGCGAGCCGGGCACGCCCGTCCAGCGCTGGGGCCACATCGGCCTCTACGGCTACCGGCGCGAGGTGCTGCTGTCGCTGGCGAAGCTGGCGCCCACGCCGCTGGAAGAAGCGGAGAAGCTGGAGCAGCTCCGCGCGCTGGAGCACGGCATCCCCATCCGCTGCGCGAAGGTCACCTCGCACACGGTGGCCGTCGACCTCCCCGGTGACGTGGAGAAGGTGGAGGCCCTCATGCGCGCGCGGGGGGGCTGACCATGGGCTTCCTCAAGAACGTGTTTGGCGGTGGCGCGGCGCCCGCGACCGAGCCAGCCACATCCGCCCCGCCCGAAGCGGGAACCACGGTCCCCGCCGCCGGCCCAGCGAGCGCGCCCCAGGCCGCCGAGGCTCGGGAGCCTGCTCACGCGGAAGCCCCCCGGCCCGAAGCCGCCCCGAAACCACCCGCGCCTCCGAAACCGCAGCGCGCGCAAGAGACCCGCAAGCAGCAGCAGGAGGACGAGGACATGGAGGGCGTTCAGCGGCTGTTGTCGCGCAAGGTGGAGCGGGTGCTGGAGCAGTTGGGAACGCTCGCCACGCGGGCGCGCTCGGGCGAAGAAGTGCCCACCATCACCGTCACGCTCCACCTGGCGCACGGTCATTCGATGACGGGCGAGGTGGTGGACTACGTGCCCCGCGAATCGGTGCTGATGGCCCTGGGCAAGGAGGGGCTGCGCCGCTCGGAGTCGGTGGCCTACGTGGACCTGTCCACGGTGGTAGCGGTGGCGGTGGGCAACGCGGAGAAGCTGCTGGAGCTGACGCAGCTCGTACGGCCCAACCCCACGCGGCAGGACGTGGTGACGCTGCTGGAGAAGCTACCCCACGCCCTCACTGAGCAGTTCTGGCCGGGCGAGGCGTCCCTGGGCGGCAAGCCCCTGCGCTTCGAGGTGGACTGGGTGGGACTGGACGACGAGCCGGGCCGCCGCGCGCTGGAGTCCGCCGTGAATGTCGCCAGCCATGCCTTGCGCGCCCTGGCCCAGGAGCAGGGCCGCGAGGTGCTGCGCCGCATCACCACCGTGCGCTTCCTCAAGGGCCGCGACACCCGCGCCGCCGTGGAGGGCGAGACGGGCACGGTGACGGTGGGCCCGGGTGAGCCCACCGTGTCCGCCTTCCGCAAGGCCTTCGCCGCCGGCATCAGATGACGGGCAGCGACGCCGGCTCTGGCCCCAGCGGGAAGGCCGCGTCGAGGTGGGCCAGCTCGTCGGCGGTCAGCGTCAGCGACGCGGCGGCGGCGTTGTCGCGTGCGTGGGCCTCCAGGCTCGCCTTGGGGATGGCGAACAGCGACGGCCCGCGCACCAGGAACCGGAGCGCCACCTGGTACGGCGTGACGCCGTGCGCGCGGGCGACGGCGCCCAGCACCTTCCCACCCCGGCTGTCGGGCCGGGGAAAACGGCCGTTGCCGAAGGGGCTGTAGCCCACCACCGCCACCCCGTGGGCTTCGCACCAGGGCAGGACGGCGTGCTCGATGGCGCGCTCCTCCAGGTGGTAGAGCACCTGGTTGCAGGAGATGCGCCCGGGCCCCGCGAGCGCGAGCGCCTCCTCCAGGTCCTCCACCCCGAAGTTGCTCACGCCCCAGGCGCGAATCTTTCCATCCGCCACCAGCTTCTCGAAGGCGCGCACCGTCTCCTCCAGCGGGTGCGAACCCGGCCAGTGCAGCAGGTAGCAGTCGAGGTGGTCCGTGCGCAGCCGCTTCAGGCTCCGCTCACAGGCGGCGAGCGTGCCCGCGTAGGAAGCGTTGGACGGCATCACCTTCGACACCAGGAAGACGTCGCCGCGCCGGCCCGCGATGGCCTCGGAGACGATGGACTCCTCCACCTTGCCGTGGCCGTACAGCTCAGCGGTGTCCACGTGCGTCATTCCCAGGTCCAACCCGGCGCGAAGGGCGCGGATGGCGCCTGCCCGGTCGTCCTCCTCCATCTGCCAGGTCCCCTGGCCCAGGACGGGCACGGACACCCCTGTGCTTCCGAATGGACGCTGCTCCATGGCACTCCCCCTGACTCGGCGTGTGACTTGCTTCGAGAGGATTAATACCGCTTCAACGCACACGCAGGCGTCCGGTGCGCAGGTTGGACGCTCGCGTTAGTCTCCGCCGGTGTCTTCCCCCGCGAACGATTCGAAAAGCAGTGCCTCCCCTGGCGTCACCGTCCGGCGCCTGCTGAAGCTGGCGCGCCCGGAACTGCTGCCGTTGGCCGCGGGCACCTTCTTCCTCCTCATCAGCAGCGGAGCCACGCTGGCCTATCCCCGCGCCATTGGCGACCTGGTGGACCAGGCCCTCACCGCGCGCGACCAGCACGTGGTGGACCGGCTCGCGATGCTGATGCTCGCCGTGTTCACGGTGCAGGGCATCGCCATGGCGCTGCGCATCTACCTCTTCACCAACGCCGGCGAACGCGTGGTGTCGCGGCTGCGCAAGGACCTCTTCCGCGCCCTGCTGTCCCAGGAGGTGGGCTTCTTCGACTCGCGCCGCACGGGCGAGCTCACCAGCCGGCTCTCCTCGGACACCACCGTCCTGCAGACCACCGTCACGGCCAACGTGTCCATGATGCTGCGCTACGCCGTCACGGCCGTGGGCGGCGTGGGCCTGCTGCTCTACACGTCCGTCCAGCTCACGCTGGTGATGCTGGCCGTCATCCCGCCCGTGGCCATTGGCGGCGTGTTCTACGGGCGCCGGGTCCGGGTGATTTCCCGTCAGGCCCAGGACGCGCTCGCCGCCAGCGGCGAGGTGGCCGAGGAGGACCTGTCCGGCATCCGCACCGTGCGCTCCTTCGCCGCGGAGCGGCACGAGGTGGAGCGCTACAGCATCGCCGTGGACCGCTCCTTCATGCTGGCGAAGAAGCGCGCGCTCCAGACCTCCGTCTTCATGGGCGTGGCCTCCATCGCAGGGTATGGCTCCATCGCCGCGGTGCTCTGGTACGGCGGCCGGCTGGTGGTGGAAGGCGGCCTCTCCGTGGGCGAGCTCACCTCGTTCCTCATCTACACCATGCTGGTGGCCTTCTCGTTCAGCGGCATCGCGGAGCTGTGGGCGGACTTCATGCGCGCCAGCGGCGCCGCCGAGCGCGTCTTCGAGCTGCTGGACCGCAAGCCCGCCATCGGCGCTGGCGGCGAGCAACTGACCGACCTGCGCGGGCACGTGCAGTTCCGCGGCGTGCACTTCGCCTACCCCAGCCGTCCCGACGTGCCGGTGCTCCAGGGCCTGGACCTGGAGCTGCGGCCGGGCGAGGTGGTGGCGGTGGTGGGCCCCTCCGGCGCGGGCAAGTCCACGCTGGCCTCCCTGCTGTCGCGCTTCTACGACCCGCAGAACGGCGAGGTGCTGCTGGACGGCCATCCGCTCACCTCCCTGGAGCCGGAGTGGCTGCGCCGCAACATCGGCATGGTGGCGCAGGAGCCCCAGCTCTTCTCCTGCTCCATCGCGGACAACATCCGCTACGGCCGGCCCGGCGCCACCGACGCCCAGGTGGAGGAGGCCGCCCGGGCCGCCAACGCCCACGCGTACATCGAGCGCTTTCCGGAAGGCTACGGCACCCAGGTGGGCGAGCGCGGCGTGCAGCTCTCCGGTGGCCAGAAGCAGCGCGTGGCCATCGCCCGGGCGGTGCTGAAGGACCCTCGCCTGCTCATCCTGGACGAGGCCACCAGCGCCCTGGACGCGGAGAGCGAGCACCTGGTGAAGGACGCCCTGGAGCGCCTGATGAAGGGCCGCACCACGCTCATCATCGCCCACCGCCTGTCCACCGTGGCCAACGCGGACCGGGTGCTGGTGCTTGACGGAGGCCTCGTCATCCAGAGCGGCACCCACGCCTCCCTCATGAGCCAGGAGGGCCTGTACCGGCGCCTGGTGGAGCGGCAGTTTGTCGCAGCTTGAACGCCCGGTGCCCACACGGCGCTCGCCACGCACCGCGCGACAGTGGCGCGCCCCCAGGCTCCCGATTAAGTCTGGGGCTCCGAAAGGAGGTGATGCCTTGAACGACAGCAACTCCAAGGCGTCCACCTCCGCTTCGCAGGCCTGAAGAGGCTCCGAAGCGGTGGCGGATGCTGGCAGTTCCGGGCCCGTTCCCCGCGAGGGGGACGGGCCTTTTCGCGACGGCTCGGGAATGCCAGACCGCCCCTCCTGTTCGGAGCGCGCCGGGGGGAGAGGCCGACTCAACACGTTTCATCCGGGAGTTTCCGCCGTGTCCATCACTCCATGCCCCAGCCCGCTGCCCACCGCCCTCCGGGACGAGGAGTCCGTGGACGCGCAGCGCAACCTCTTCTGCCCCAACTATGACGCCTGCCTGCACCTGGTGGTGAAGCGGGGCTGGGAGGGCTGGAGCTGCCGGAACTGCGATTTGCGTAAGTTCCGCGTCGGGCAGCCGAACGCCCAGGAATTCGCGGTCGCCCGGCCGGGTGCTTGGGACGGCAACTGACGCCGCCCGCGCCTGCCCCAGCGGGCGGCCGTCCATCGGAAACAGAATAATTGACGCATCCCTGCCTCAGTAGGCAGAACGGGACATGCGCTCCAAGAAAACCAAGTTCATCTTCGTGACGGGCGGAGTGGTCAGCTCCCTCGGCAAGGGTCTCGCCTCCGCTTCGATTGGCGCCCTGCTGGAGAACCGTGGGCTGGCCGTCACCCTCATCAAGCTGGACCCCTACATCAACGTGGACCCGGGCACGATGAGCCCGTTCCAGCACGGCGAGGTGTTCGTCACCGAGGACGGCGGTGAGACGGACATGGACCTCGGCCACTACGAGCGTTTCACCAACGCGCGGATGAGCCGGCTCAACAACTTCACGTCCGGCCGCATCTACCACGCGGTCATCATGAAGGAGCGGCGGGGCGAATACCTGGGCAAGACGGTCCAGGTGATTCCGCACGTCACCGACGAAATCAAGTCCAGCATCCGCCAGGCGGCGCAGGACGCGGACGTGGTCATCGTGGAGGTGGGCGGCACCGTGGGCGACATCGAGTCGCTGCCCTTCCTCGAGGCCATCCGGCAGATGCGCTACGACGTGGGCAACGAGAACGTCGTCTACGTCCACCTCACGCTGCTGCCGTACATCGGCGCGGCTGGCGAGGTGAAGACCAAGCCCACGCAGCATTCGGTGATGAAGCTGCGGGAAATAGGCATCCAGCCCGACTTCCTCGTGTGCCGCACCGACCGCGAGGTGCCCCGCGAGCTGAAGGACAAGATTGCCATGTTCTGCAACGTGGACACGCGCAGCGTCTTCACGTCGCCGGACGTGCGCAGCACCTACGAGCTGCCGCTGGAGCTGCACCGCCAGGGCCTGGATGAGCGGCTCGCGGAGGTCCTCAACATCTGGAGCCGGGCGCCCCACCTGGAGCGCTGGGAGAACATCATCCGCAAGGTGTACGAGCCCGCGCGCGGCCAGGTCCGCATCGCGATTGTCGGCAAGTACGTCAACCTCACGGAGAGCTACAAGAGCCTCAACGAGGCGCTGCTGCACGGCGGCATCGCCAACGACGTGAAGGTGAACCTGCACTTCGTCGACAGCCAGGAGGTCGAGGAGCAGGGCGCGGAGAAGCTGCTGGCCGGCGTGGACGCCATCCTGGTGCCCGGCGGCTTCGGCGTGCGCGGCACCGAGGGCAAGATCGCCGCCGTGCGCTACGCGCGTGAGAAGAAGGTGCCGTTCTTCGGCATCTGCCTGGGCCTGCAGATGGCCGTGGTGGAGTTCAGCCGCGGCGTGCTGGGCCTGTCCTCCGCCAACAGCCTGGAGTTCAACGAGCACACGCCGCACCCGGTGGTGACGCTCATGGAGAGCCAGGTGAAGGTGCAGGACAAGGGCGGCACCATGCGTCTGGGCAGCTACGCCTGTGCGCTGAAGCCCGGCTCGCTCGCCCACCAGCTCTACGGGCAGGACACCATCCAGGAGCGCCACCGCCACCGCTACGAAGTGAACAACGCGTACCGCAGCAAGCTGCAGGAGGCGGGGCTGGTCATCTCCGGCTCCAACCCCGAGCTCAACCTGGTGGAGATGATTGAGCTGGCCGACCACCCCTACTTCGTCGGCTGCCAGTTCCACCCTGAATTCAAGAGCAAGCCCTTCGCACCCCACCCCCTCTTCTCCGGCTTCATCCGCGCGGCGCTCGCCCAGCGGGACGCGAACGCGGCGGCCGGCAAGGTGACCGAATGAGCGCCCCCAACCCCATCGAGCTGTGTGGCTTCAAGGTCGGCCAAGGCCAGAAGCTGTTCGTCATCGCCGGCCCCGACAGCATCGAGTCCGAGGACATGGCCCTGCGCCATGCCTGGATGCTGAAGGAAATCACCGGCCGGCTCGGCGTGCCGTACGCCTTCAAGTGCTCCTACGACAAGGCCAACCGCACCAGCGGCAAGTCCTTCAGAGGCCCGGGTCTCAAGGAAGGCCTGAGAATCCTGAAGAGAATCCGGGATGAAGTGGGCGTTCCCGTCCTCACGGACGTCCATGAGACGAGTCACGTCGGGCCAGCCTCGGAAGTTGTGGATATCATCCAGATACCGGCCTTCCTGTGCCGGCAGACGGACCTGGTGGAAGCCGTGGCGCGTACGGGCAAGGGCGTGAACCTGAAGAAGGGGCAGTTCGTGGCGCCCAAGGACATCGTCCACTCGGCGCGCAAGGCCTTCGAAGCGGGCAACCCCAACGTGCTCGTCACCGAGCGCGGTTCGACCTTCGGCTACAACAACCTGGTGGTGGACATGCGCGGCTTCGCGCAGATGCGCGACGCCGGCCTCGCCGTGTGCTTCGACGCCACCCACTCCGTTCAGCTCCCCAGCGCCGGAAACGGTGAGACGGCGGGCGAACGCCGCTTCGTGTCACTGCTGGCCCGCTCCGCCGCGGCCGCCGGGATTGACGCGTTGTTCACGGAAGTCCACGAAGATCCGGATCGTGCCCTGTGTGACGGTCCCTGTTCGCTGAATCCACAGATGTTTGAAGACGTGGTACGAAACGTGCTGAGCATCCGCCGGGTGTTGGGCCACGAGCCGGGTTGATGTGTCGGCAAACAAGGGAGTCGAGCAAGCCATGGTGACGGACGCCCCTTCCAGACTGGCAACGGAAGAGCTGACGTCCCGTGCTGCGCGCGTGCGGCTGCTCGTCTTCGACGTGGACGGGGTACTCACCGACGGCGGCCTCTACTACGGCCAGGACGGCGAGCTGATGAAGCGCTTCGACGTCAAGGACGGCCATGCGCTCGTCATGGCCCGGCTGTCCGGGTTGCCCGCCGCCATCCTCACCGCCCGCACCTCCGGCATCGTGGAGAAGCGCGGGCGGGAGCTGGGCCTCGCGGCCGTGTTCCAAGGCCGCCGTGACAAGTCGGCCGCTCTCAAAGAGCTGGTCACCCAGTTGGACGTGCCCCTGGACGCCTGCGCGTACATGGGTGACGACCACAACGACCTGGGTCCACTTTCAATGGTGGCTCTTTCCGCTTGTCCTGCGGATGCGGTCCCCGAAGTGCGCCGCGAGGCACACTTCGTTACCCAGAGTCCTGGCGGCCGAGGGGCCGCTCGCGAACTCGTGGAGCTGTGTCTCAAGGCCAGTGGCCGCTGGGACGACGCAGTGGGTCTGATGAGAGGGACTGATAGGCGCGGTACTCAGTGAGGTTGAAGAAAACCCGTGTTCAAGGTAGGTGAATAGTTCCATGGGCAGCGGAATCATGCAGCAAGAGGGGAGTACGGCCATGACGGACCAGCTCTACACGACGCACGACATCAGTCGTCTGCTTCAGGTGGATCCGTCCACGGTGAGCAAGTGGATTGACCGTGGCATCCTGATGGCGTTCAGGACGCCGGGTGGCCACCGCCGCGTGCGGTCGGCGGACCTGCGCACGTTCCTCATCACCCACCAGATGCCGGTTCCCGAGGAGCTCGGCAGCGGCACGGTGCGCCTGCTCGCGGTGGATGACGAGCGTCCGGTGCTGGACGCCATCAAGCGCGCGTTCAAGCCGTTCGCGGCCCAGGTGGAGCTGCAGACGACGACGAGCGGCGTGGAGGCGCTGCTGCTCGTGTCCGAGCAGAAGCCGCACGGCATGATCATCGACCTCAACATGCCGGACATCGACGGTCTGGAAGTCTGCCGCCGCATCCGCGCGCGCAAGCAGATGGAGGGCGTGCGGCTCATCACCATGACGTCCGCGCATACGCCCGAGGTCGTGGAGCAGTCCAAGCAGGCCGGCGCGCTGGCGTGCATGGCGAAGCCGCTGGACGTGCAGCAGGTGCTGGAGCTGTTCCGCGTTCCGCTGGCGCTCAGCGCCAAGCGGTAGAACAGGCAGGGCTTCCGCCTTGCTCGCGGAAGCCCTGGGCAGGGATTTCAGTGGGAGGCAGGTGACCTCCCTGGCCCGCGGTGTGCGCCCGCGGCTTCAGCCCTGGACCTTGACTTCGATGACGCGGGGCTTGGACTCCTCGCGCCGAGGCAGGGTCAGCGTCAGCACACCCTGCTCGTAGCGAGCCTCCACCCGGCTTGCGTCCACCGTGTCAGGCAGCGCGAAGGAGCGGGCGAACGTCCCGAAGGCGCGTTCCTGGCGGCGCACGTTGACGCCCTCCGCTCGCGGCTCGGCCTTGCGCTCCGCCTGCACCGTGAGGATGTCCTTCTCCACCGTCACCTGGATGGCCTTCGCCTCCAGCCCGGGCATGTCCAGTTGGAGCGTGAGGCCGCTCTCGGATTCGGTGATGTCCGCGGCCGGCGTGCGCTCACGCGGAGCCTGGCGCCACATGGGCTGCGTCAGCTCGCGGAAGAGCGCGTCGACATCGCGCATCAGCGGGTTCACCACGACGGCGGAGTTGAACGGATTGCGAGTCTGCATGGTCGTCTCCTGTTCGTGACGTCCTCGCGGACGCACGGCATGAATGAGCCTGGGTTGTTCTGGTTCGCGGTCGCCGCGGTGCCCCCCACCGGAGCTCCAGCGCCGCCTCACAAGACTCAAGAGAACCATGCTTCGGAACGTGTCAAGCAACGCCCCGGCGCCTTCGCCGGCGCCACGTTTCACGCCCGCCCGCC
>NZ_VHLC01000154.1:0-15608 GCF_006547355.1 Myxococcus sp. AB036A
GAGCAGGGGGTGGCGGCGGGGGCCAGCGCGCTCCAGCCCATGCTGGACGCCAGCGTGGGCCATTCGGACCTGGCCTATGCCTTCATTCAAGACTCGGCCGGCAACGTGGTGGCCCACACCTTCCCGGACGGCTTCCCGGACGCGCTGAAGGAGGCGGTCGCCACCGCGGGCGCGGGCTCGGTGCTGGAAGCGGACGCCGGGGGCGTCCGCCTGCGCGCCATGGACGTGGTGGCGCCGGTGGCCGGTGGCCGCCTGGGCTCGGTGCACGTGGGCGTGTCCCGGGACCACATCGACGAACTGGTGTCCGCGCTGCGCGTGCGGATGGTGGGCTTCGCGGCGCTGCTGGTGGCCCTGGGCGTGGCGGTGTCCGCGCTGTTCGGCCGCAGCATCGTCGGCCCGTTGAAGAATCTGACGGAGGTGGCCGGCCACATCGTGGAGTCCGGCGATTTGACGCGCCCCATCCAGGTGAAGAGCGGTGACGAGGTGGGCCGGCTGGCCAGCTCCTTCTCGCAGATGGTGGAGCGGCTGCGCGAGGTGACGCTCAACCTCCAGCAGGCGGCCGTGGCGCTCACCCAGTCCACCGAGCACCTGAATTCGTCGTCCACGGAGCAGGCGCAGACCATCTCCCGGCAGGCCGCGGCGCTGCAGGAGACGCAGGTGACGGCGCAGGAAATCAAGCAGACCTCCATGCTGGCCGCGCAGAAGGCGGAGAGCGTGCTGTCGGTGGCCGAGCGCGCCGACACGCTGGCCAAGTCCGGCGAGGCCTCCATCGAGCTCACCATGGCGGGGCTCAACGACATCCGCGTCCAGGTGGGGGAGATTGCCCAGAAAATCGTCGAGCTGGGCGAGCGCACGCAGCAGATTGGTGGCATCACCCAGACGGTGAAGGACCTGGCGGACCAGTCCAACATGCTGGCGCTCAACGCCGCCATCGAGTCCGTCCGCTCCGGCGAGCACGGCAAGGGCTTCGGCGTGGTGGCGCGCGAAATCCGCGCCCTGGCGGACCAGTCCATCGAAGCCACCACGCGCGTGCGCGAGCTGCTGGACGACATCGCCAACCAGGTGACGTTGGCGGTGCGAATCACGGAGCGCGGCGCCGAGCGCATGGAGTCGGGGCTGGCCCAGGTGCGCACCAGCGGGCAGAACCTGCGCGAGCTGTCCTCCATCGTCCAGGACAACGCCGCCGCCGTCCGGCAGATTGCCGCCGCCGTCAGCCAGCAGAACGTGGGCATCAACCAAATCACCCTGGCGGTGAATGACTTGTCCAAGATGATGGATGAGACGGTGGCCCGCATCGGCTCCACCGGCGAGGCCGCCACCACGCTGCAAATCATCTCCGAGCAGCTCTCCAGCGCGGTGAAGAGCTACCGCGTCGAGTAGTCGCCCGCCCGCCGTCACGGGCGGACAGACGAAGGCCCCGGCTCCCAGGGAAGGGGACCGGGGCCTTGTCATGTCCGCGGCCAGCGCGGGCAGGGGCTATTATGCCACCTCGGCGGTGGCGGGCTCCGTGCGCAGCTTGAGGCTGTCGTCCTCCACGTCGTAGTGGGCGGTGCCGCCATGCTTCAGGTCCCCGAAGAGGAGCGCCTGGGCGAGCGGCTTCTTCAGCGAGTTGTCCACCAGCCGGGCCATGGGCCGCGCGCCGAAGGCCGGGTCATAGCCGTGCTCGGCCAGCCACGCGCGGGCGGCGGGCGTCAGCGCCAGCTTCACCTTCTTCTCGTCCAGCATCTTCTGGAGCAGGCGCACTTCCTTGTCCACGACCTTGAGGATGACCTCGGGCGGGAGGCCGGAGAAGAGAATCCACCCGTCCAGGCGGTTGCGGAACTCCGGCGTGAAGGTGCGCTCAATCGCCTTCTTCGCGCGGGTGGAGTCCACCGGCTTCGCGAGGTCCCCGAAGCCAATGGCCTTGGTGCTCATCTCCTGGGCGCCCGCGTTGGTGGTGAGGATGAGGACGATGTTGCGGAAGTCGGCCTTGCGGCCGTTGTTGTCCGTCAGCGTCGCGTGGTCCATCACCTGGAGCAGGATGTTGAAGAGGTCCGGGTGGGCCTTCTCGATTTCATCCAGCACCACCACCGAGTAGGGGTGCTTGCGCACGGCGTCCGTGAGCAGGCCGCCCTGGTCGAAGCCGACATAGCCCGGCGGCGCGCCGATGAGCCGGCTCACCGTGTGCTTCTCCGAGTACTCGCTCATGTCGTAGCGCAGGAACTCCACGCCCAGCGACTGCGCCAGCTGCTTGGCCAGCTCCGTCTTGCCCACGCCCGTGGGGCCGGAGAAGAGGAACGAGCCAATGGGCTTCTCCGGCGCGCGCAGTCCGGAGCGGGCCAGCATGATGGCGCTGACCAGGTCCTTGATGGCCGAGTCCTGTCCGTAGATGACGCCCTGGAGCTCCTTCTCCAGATTCTGGAGCTGCACGCCCTCGCTGGCGGACACGCTCTTGGCGGGGATGCGCGCCATCTTCGCGACGACGGCCTCCACGTCCGCGCCGCTGACGGTGTTGGAGCGCTGGCCCTCCGGCTTGAGCCGCTCGGCCGAGCCCGTCTCGTCGATGACGTCGATGGCCTTGTCCGGCAGGAACCGGTCGTTGATGTGTTTGGCGGACAGCTCCGCCGCCGCGCGGATGGCCTCGGGCTGGTACTTCACCCCGTGGTGCTCCTCGTAGCGGCTCTTCAGCCCCTCCAGGATGAGGATGGTGTCCTCGACGGAGGGTTCGCCCACCTCAATCTTCTGGAAGCGGCGTGACAGGGCCCGGTCCCGCTCGAAGGCGGACTTGTACTCCTGGTACGTCGTCGAGCCGATGCAGCGCAGCCGCCCGCTGGCCAGCGCGGGCTTGAGCAGGTTGGATGCGTCCATGGAGCCGCCACTGGTGGCGCCCGCGCCGACGATGGTGTGGATTTCGTCGATGAAGAGGATGGCGTTCGGCTGCTCCTTCAGGGCCTTGAGCACACCCTTGAGCCGCTCCTCGAACTGGCCGCGGAACTTGGTGCCCGCGAGCAGCGCGCCCATGTCCAACGAGTAGACGATGGCATCCTTCAGCACCTCCGGCACGCGGCCTTCGTGGATGTGCAGCGCCAGCCCTTCGGCGATGGCCGTCTTGCCCACGCCCGCCTCACCCACGTAGAGCGGGTTGTTCTTCCGGCGGCGGCAGAGCACCTGGATGGTGCGCTCCAGCTCCTTCTCGCGGCCGATGAGCGGGTCGATGCGCCCCTCCTGGGCCTCGATGTTGAGCTGCACCGTGTAGGCCTCGAGCGGGCTCTTCTTCGGGGACTCGCCCTCGTCGTCGTCGCCCGCGGGGGTGGCGTGGCCGGCGCTCTCCTCGCCCTCACCTTCACCCTCGCCGTCCTTGGTGACGCCGTGGGAGATGTAGTTGAGCAAATCCAACCTGGTGACGCCCTCCTGCTGGAGCAGGTAGAGCGCGTGGCTCTCGTCCTCGCGGAAGAGGGCCACCAGCACGTCCCCACCGTCGATGAGCTTCTGCTCGGCGGACAGCGCGTGCATGGCGGCGCGGTGGAGCACCCGCTCCACGCCGATGGTCTGCTGCGGCTCGGCGTCCACGCCCTCCGGCAGGCGCTCAACCGTCTCCTCCAGGAAGGAGACCAGGCGCTCCTGGAGTTGCTTCACGTTGGCGCCGCACCCCTTGAGGACTTCACGCGTGCGCGCATCCCTGGTGAGCGCCAGGAGCAGGTGTTCCAGCGTCAGGTACTCGTGGCGCATCTTCCGCGCCTCGTCCAGGGCGGTGCGGAAGCTGGCCTGCAACTCTTTGGCAATCAGCGGTCCTGCCACGTTTCAACCTTCCTCGGGTTCCATGGAGAGTCGCAGCGGCATGTCGTTCTCCTGCGCCGCGGCCTCCACCGTCTGAATCTTCGTTTCGGCGACGTCGTACGTATAAACGCCGGCCACCCCGACACCGTTGTAATGAACGTGCAGCATGATCTGCACGGCATCCGTCTCCGACTTGTGGAAGACCTCCTTGAGCACGGCCACGACGAACTCCCGGGTCGTGTAGTTGTCGTTGTGCAGGAGCACCTTGTAGAGCGGCGGTTTCTTGAGCTTCTGCTTGGGGGCGGACTCCGTGATGACGGAGGTGTCGTGCTCATGCTTCTGCGCCATAAGTCGTTCGGACTCCCTTTGCTGAACGGGCGGGGGATTTTCAGTCCCCCTCCTTGAAACCAGTCTCCGCCCGCCACTGGGGCAGGCTTCCTTCGACGGCTGCCCGCTCGTGGGCCAGGAAGCCGCGCACGGCCCTGTCCATGCCCGGGTGGAGGAGCAGGTGCGCACTGTACGTGAGGCGCGGCTCGAATCCCCGGGTGAGCTTGTGCTCTCCCCCCGCGCCCGGCTCGAAGCGCTCCAGCCCGGAGGTGATGCCCTCCGAGATGGGGTGGTACAGGCAGACGTTGAAGTGAAGGAAGGGGTGCTCCTCGAAGCAGCCCCAGTAACGGCCATAGAGAACGTTGGCACCGGTGAAGTTGAACGCACCGGCCACCAGCCGGCCTTCCCGGCGGGCCTCCACCCACTCGCAGCGGTGCCGGAAGCGGGCGAGCATGCGAGCGAAGAAGTCCGGGGTGAGGAAGCGCTGGCCCCACGGATACTTGTCCACCGTGGTGGCGTACAGGCGGTAGACGGTGTCCGCGTCCGCGTCCGCCAGCGCGTCCCCGCGCAGGGTGCGGACCTCGATGCCGTGCTCGTTCAGGGCCCGCAGCTCCCGGCGCAGCTGGTTGCGGCGCTTGGCGTGGAAGCGGGCGAGGAAGTCCTCCAGCGTCCGGTAGCCCTGGTTGCGCCAGTGGTACTGCACGCCCAGCCGCACGGCGAAGCCCTGGGACACCAGGACGGGCAGTTCCTCCTCGGTGGGGAAGAGGACGTGGATGCCGGACAGGCGCTCGGCCCGGGCGAACTCCTGGGCGGCGGCGTACAGCTCCGCCTCGCGCGCGGCGCGGTCCTCGCCCGGGGCCACCAGCACGCGGCGACCGGTGGCGGGGGTGAAGGGGACGGCGAGCACGAGCTTCGGGTAGTAGCGCAGGCCCGCGCGCTCGGAGGCGGTGGCCCAGGGGCTGTCGAAGACGAACTCCCCGTCGCTGTCGTCCTTGAGATAGGCGGGCGCGGCGGCCACCAGGCGCGAGCCGCGCCAGAGCGTCAGGTGCCGGGGGTGCCAGCCCCGCGCCGGCACCGCGCAGCCGCTCTCCTCCATCGCGGTGAGGAAGGTCCACTCCAGGAACGGCGTGGCCTGGGCGTCCACCAGCGCATCCCACGTGGCGCGGGGGACGTCGGAGAGGGAGCGCAGGATTCGCAGCGTGGTGGGGAGCGGTGTCGACATCGTCGGGGCCTGGGCCAGGGCGAGCCTATAACGATGCGCGCCCACTGCTGCCACGGCCGTCCGGGCGCTACTTCCCGCGAGTCAGCTCCGCGGCGAGGAAGCGTCCGGCTTCCGCCAGTCCTTCCTCCCCCCGGCGGCGTCCCTCGTCCGATTCCATGACCCGCCGCGCGGCGTCACCCGCGGTGCCCACCTCCAGGTCCACCAGGATGAAGAAGGCGCTGAGCGCCGGACCCACGGGGGCGATGCGTCCCGGCCGCAGGGGCCGCTCACTCAAGGTGGCGGCCACCTTCTCCACCAGCCCGTCGTCGGTGAGCCGCTTCGCCTTGCCGCGCATGGCGGTCCACGTGACATCCAGCAACGTGGGCAGCATCCGTCCGGAGAGCGCACTGGACAGCCGCTGCGCTGCTTCTTCCTCGTCGATGTGGTGGGCCTGCGCGTAGGTGGGGACGAGCTTCGCCACCACCACGGCGCGGGTGGCGAGGTGGGCGAGTCTGGGCGGGTAGGACACGCGGGGCTCCAGGGTGGGGCTGGCGGGCTACCAGCGCACGAACAGACGGTACCCCCCGCTGCTGCGCTCCTCCACGGAGATTCGAGGCCGGGCGTTGGCCAGCTCCAACATTCCCTCCAGGCACCCCGCCATCAGCTCGGGCCGGTTGTAGCGGTCCGACAGGGAGAGGCGGCGGCCGCGCTCGCCTTCGGAGGACATCGAGACGTCCACGTCCGAGCGGCCCATCATCGCCAGGTAGCGAGGCACCCGCTCCAGGGCCTGCGCAGGCCCAATCATGGGCAGGGCTACCGCGGCCACGCGGCCCACCAGCGTCTGCGCGAAGCCGAAGAGGCCCTGGCGGCCCAGTTGCCGGTAGGCGTCCTCGTCACTGAACTCCGAGTATCGCTCCCGCCGTGCCAGGGCCACCGCCTGCTGCCAGAGAGAAATGGGGTAGTCCAACTCCGGCTTTCGGATGTCGTACCCCAGCGCCTCCAGTTCCTGGGCCAGCCGGCCCTCCGCCTGGAGACCCCGCACGAAGAACCCCTCGAACACGCTGGCGGGCACGCGGGGCGGGGGCGGGGGCATGCCCCCAGTCTACGCTAAATCCACTATGAGTTCATGTATTTCTGGGATTGCTGGTTGGTGCCGGAGTGGAGGGAGCGGGGGCGAGGGCGATTGCCAGCCCGCGACCCGGGTTGCTATGGGGCCGCGAGCGCCTTAGAGGAGTCGTCCAAGGAGATTTGAATGTCGGTGAACATCCAGCTCGAGTGGACCCCGAACCCCAGCACGCTGAAGTACGTGGTGGACCGGCGGTTGTTGGCGGGCGGGGCGGTGAACTTCACGAACCCCGAGGAGGCCCAGGCGAAGTCCCCGTTGGCGCGCAAGCTGATGGACGTGCGCGGCGTCACGGCGGTGATGATTGGCACCAACTTCGTGACGGTGACGAAGGGGGAAGAGGGCGAGTGGGACGAGCTCAATGACGAGGTCATGTCCACGCTGGACACGCACCTGACGGCCAACGAGCCGGTGGTGGACGAGGCGGCGCTGGCGGCGGCTCGCGAGGCGGCGGGCTCGTCCGGTGGTGGCACCGTGGAAGGGCGCATCCAGGACATCCTGGACAACGAAATCCGCCCGGCGGTGGCCATGGACGGTGGTGACATCACCCTGGACCGCTTCGAGGACGGCATCGTCTACCTGCACATGAAGGGCGCGTGCGCGGGATGCCCGTCGTCCACGGCGACGCTGAAGATGGGCATCGAGGGGCGCCTGCGGGAAATGATTCCCGAGGTCCTCGAGGTGGTGTCCGTCTGAGGCGCAACGTCAAAGCCTCGCAGGTCCGGCGGGAGCTGCTGCCGGACCAGTCCCCCGCGCTGCTGCGCGAGCTGCACCTGCTCACGCGCGAGGGGCACCTCAACGCGGACGCGCTGCGCAAGCTCAAGCAGGTGAACCACCTGATGGGCTTGCTGCGTCCCGCCGTGGAGGATGTCCAGGCGCGCCACCCGAACGCGGTGATGGTGGACGCGGGCAGCGGCAACGCCTACCTGGGCTTCGTCCTCTACGAGCTGTTCCTCAAGGGCGCCGCCAGCGGCACGCTGCTGTCCATTGAAGGCCGGCCGGACCTGACGGAGCGGGCCCAGGGCCGCGCCCAACGGCTGGGCTTCACGCGGATGCAGTTCCAGACGGCGCACATCGACACGGCGCAGTACCCAGAGCGCATCCACCTGCTGATGGCGCTGCACGCGTGTGACACGGCCACGGATGATGCACTCGTCGCGGCCATCCGCCATGGCGCGGACCACGTCGCGGTGGTGCCGTGCTGCCAGGCGGAGGTGGCCGCGCAGCTCAAGGAGAAGCGCCCCGTCGTGGCCAGCAGCGGCAGCATGTCGCTGCTGTACGCGCATGCCTGGCACCGGCGCGAGTTCGGCTCGCACCTGACGAACGTCATCCGCGCGCTGACGCTGGAGGCTTTCGGCTACCAGGTGACGGTGACGGAGCTGACGGGCTGGGAACACTCGCTGAAGAACGAGCTGATTCTGGGGCGCCGCGTACACCGGGAGAACCGGCGCGCGCGCATTCAACTGGAGCGGCTGTTGGCGGAGACCGGGGTGAATCCCAAGCTGACGCGTGAGCTGGGTGTGAAGCCGGCGGTGTCAGCCGCGGTGGAGACTGTCTCCGCGCCGGAGCCGGATGCCTCCGAAGATACCTCCGAGGACGTCGTCACGCGCTGAACGCGGGCGTCTGCCATGTCGCCGCAGCCTGTCGTCAGGGCGCGGGGCAGGTCCCATGAGCGCCAGCTGTGCCTTCTCGGCGCGGTGCCCCCCACTGCGGCGGTGACAGGGCCGCTCGCCTCAACAAGGTCGCCCCGTCATCGAGGGGCGTCCCTGGGGGAGGCTCTGCTCTCCGTGTCCGGGAACGGTGGATGCGCGGGGGCGCGGCGCGTTCGGAGCGCTTGCTGTTCGGAAATGTCGGGAGATTTCGTGGCGCAAAACTCCCGACATTTCCGAACAGCGAGGTCGGGAGCCCTCGCCGGGGGCCCGCGTCGATGGTGCTCCGGGCGTCGCGGCGCCCTCGTGCAGCGCGGGCTTGCGGTCGAGATACGCGAGGTCAGAAGGGAGCCGGCCGCTCCAGCGTGAGGCGCTGCCCCGTGACAGGGTGCTGGAACGATAGGGCCTCCGCATGCAGATGCAATCGGGGCCCCGGGTGGCCATAGAGGCGGTCGCCGACGATGGGCGCGCCAAGGCCCAGCGGATGGGCCGCGTGGACGCGCAACTGGTGCGTCCTCCCGGTGAGCGGGAAGAGGGCCACCTTCGTGCGGCCGTGGCTGCGTTCAAGCACGTGCCACTCCGTCACCGCGGGCTTGCCGTGCACGGGGTCGTGAATCTGCCGGGGCCGGTCGTCCAGGTCCACGCGCATGGGAAAGTCGATGGTGCCGCGCTCGCCCTGGACGTTGCCTTCGACCCATGCGGCGTAGCGCTTGTGCACCTCGCGCCCGGCGAACTGGCGTTGCAAGGCCGCGTAGGTGCGCGCGTCCTTCGCCGCGACGAGCAGCCCCGACGTGTCCAGGTCGAGCCGGTGCGCGAGCATCGTCCCCGCCGCTTCTGGAGCTCTCGCGCGCAGCCGGGCCAGCACGGAGTCCTCCACCGAGACGTCCTTCGCGGGCACGGAGAGCAGGCCCTCCGGCTTCTCCACCACCACGAGCCATTCGTCCTCGAAGACGATGTCCAGCTCTCGTGACTGCAGCACGGGCACCGCGAACGGCCGGGGCGCGGAGACAGGGAGACCGTCCAGCATGTACGGCAGCAGCGGCCCGCACTTGTCCTTGCAAGCGGGGTAGTACGCGCCGGCGGCCCGGCCTCCCGCGGGAGGAGGGGCACCCCACCAGAACTCGGCGAGCGCGAGCGGACGGAAGCCCTGGGCGAGGGCATGCGCTAGGAGCTTGGGCCCGGCGCAGTCCGCCGCGCCCGATGGGGGCTCGCCTCTGGCGTAGAGGCCGCGCAGGTGCCGGTGTTCTCCGCGTGCATTGGGCACCACGTAGGTGTCGTGCAGGCGCTTCATCAGCGCGCGGCAGACGATGCGCCGCAGTCGCTCCATGGCGCGAAGTCGCCGCTCCATGCGGGCCCGCTGGGGCGCGAGCGCCCGCTGCGCCTCGTCGTGTTGCGCCTCCAGCCTCCGCAGTTCCGCCTTGTCCCCCCGGCTTTCCTGGTCGAGCGCATGCAGCGCCGCTCGCTTCGCCTCCTCACTCAGCGAGTCCGAGGCCATGACGTCTGTGCGCCTCGCATGGCGCTGCTTCTTCCGGGCATCGTGTGTGGCGCGGAGCGCCGCGCGGGCCTCGGTGTGGCGCGCTTGCAACGCGTCATGCGCGGTCAGGACGGAGGCGCGCTCGGGGGACTGGCGGAAGGCCGCCTCACGGGCCATCAGGCGCTTCACCAGGGCGTCACCCGCGGGCTCCAGCCGCTCGCGCTCGTCACGGGCGAAGAGGGGCGGCGCGAAACAGGGGAGGTCCCATCGCCCGCCAAGCATGCCCGAGAAGGCGCGGAGGAATCCGACGCGACCGTCAGGCGCCTGGACCACGAGGATGCCGAACATCTTTCCACCCTCGGACGTGTCGAGGCACGAGGCCTCGAGTCCAGGCGCGAGATGGCCTGCCCGGAGCTCCCGCTGGAGCCATTCCGCCGCACGGCGCGCCAGTGCGTGGGGCGCGCCCTCGTCGAAGGGGTTTGGGAAGCGCCCGGGGAGTTCGTCCGCGAGGGGCTTCGGCTCGAAGGGCGTGAACCACGTTTCCACAGGCCCGCGTTACCACGGCACGGCGGCGCGGCGCATCCGGATGGCGGCCTTCGTGGGCGCTCCACCGAGGACTCCGCGCCTGCCCTCCGAGCGGCAGGACAGTCATCGTTCTTCAGTCAGGGCCGGTTTGCCCGGCTGTCTCGGACGCGAAGCCGGCGTGCATCGGCGTATCCAGGGGCCTTGCTGTAGAGGAGGACCTCGAACGCACCGCCTGGGCCTCACGTCACATCCAGCCCCGACAGCAGCAGCCGGCACTTGAGCCCGCCGTTCTTCACCGGGAGGCTTCGCGCACCCGTCAGTCCCAGCGCCTTCACCAGCGCCGCCTCATCCGGAAGGATGACCGCCGCGCGCCACCCCGCGAAGCCCTGGCGCAGCATGTTCCCCAGGGCCCGGTACAGCGCGGGCAGGTCTTCGGCTTCGCCCACGCGCTTGCCGTAGGGCGGATTCACCACCACCAAGCCCGGGCCTTCCACGGGCGCCTTCAGCGTCCGCGCGTCCTGCCGCTCCAGCGCGAGTGTCACCCCCGCGCGCCGGGCATTGCGCCGCGCCGTTCCCAGCGAGCCCGCGTTGATGTCGTAGCCGTGAATCGCCGCTCCTGGCGCGGGCAGCGCGTCCGCCGTCGCGCGCGCCTTGCGCCCGGCCCAGGCCTGGGCGTCGAAGGAGGGGAAGGACTCGAAGGCGAAGGCGCGCAGCAATCCTGGCGCCCGGCGCATGGCCATCCACGCCGCCTCCACCAGGAAGGTGCCCGAGCCGCACATCGGGTCCACCAGGGGCTGCGTGCCGTCGTAGCCCGCCAGCCGGAGGATGCCCGCCGCCAGCGTCTCACGCAGGGGCGCGCGGCTCACTTCCTGGCGGTAGCCCCGGCGGTGCAGCGCATCCCCGCTGGTGTCGGCGCTCACGGTGAACGCGTCACCATCCACCCGCACCAGCAACGTCAGGCCCGGGCCTCCGCCCTCCTCATCGAGCGGCCCCGCGCGCTCCACCGAGGGCACATTCCACGCATACGCCGCCGCGGAGAACACCACGTCGGGCCCTGGCACGGGGGAGCGGTTCAGGCTCACCGACAGCTTCGGTGGCGAGCGCCCATCCCAGACGTGAGACAGGTCCAGTTCAGCCAGTCGGTCGGAGAGGGTGTCGGAGTCTCCCGCGCGGAAGTGGCCCACGCGCAGCAGCACCCGGCTGGCGCAGCGAAGGCGCAGGTTGGCGTCCTGGTGCAGGCCGGCCGGGCCCTCCAGCTCCACGCCGCCGTCCACGCGGCGGGGCTTCCAGCCCAGCGCGGAGGCTTCTGCCTCCAGGGCGGGCTCCAGGCCGGGGAGGGTGGAGACAAAGAGCTGTTCGTCGGTGCGGGCGCGTGTCACGGGAGCGTCCATTGTCCGCGTCCCGGCGCGCGCCGCAATGCTTCATTCAGGACGCGGGCGCGGAAGGCCGCTCCCAGTCCGGGGCCGGAGCCGCCGCAGCGGAGGTATCCGCGTAGAAGCCGCGGTACTCGGGCGGCAGCAGCTCCGCCACCCGGCGCATCATCGCATCCACCAGGGCCTGCCGCGGGTCCTCGGCGCCCGCCACCTCGGCCTCCAGCGCCTCCACGCGGAAGGGCGGGCCGAAGCGCACGAAGACGTCGGCTTTGAAGAGCCGCTCGCCGCCCATGTCCGAGTCGTTGATGGGCATCAGCTTCTCCGTGCCCTGCAACGCCACCGGCACCACGGGCACGCCCGCGCGCTTGGCAATCAGCGACAGGCCCTTCTTCGCCTGCGTGAGGGTGCCCGTGCGGCTGCGCGCGCCCTCCGGGAAGATGAGCACCGACTTGCCGGCCTTGAGGGTGTCCAGCGCCCGTCGCATCGCCTCGATGTCGGGCGAGTTGGGCTTGATGGCGATGGTCTCCATCGTCTCCGAGGCCAGGCGCGTCATCACCGTGCTCTTCAGCTTCACCCCGGCCAGGAAGACGACCTTGCGCGGCCGGAAGGCCCGGTCCAGCGTGAAGCCGTCCGCGTTGGACAGGTGGTTGCAGAGAAAGAGGCAGGGTTGGTCCGGGATGTTCTCCCGCCCCAGGACCTGCTCGTTCGCCAGGGTGTCCCAGACGCCGTTCATCAGGGCGCGGACCACCTGCTGGCGGGCGCCTTCTGGCAGCTTCGACATCAGGAAGAAGAGAATGCGCAGCACGTATTGGTCGCCTCTAGCTCAGGGGGGCAGTCGTCCCAGGCCCTCAACGCTCCACCCGCAGATGTAGTTCCGACAAGTGTCGCGCGTCAGCACCCCTCCTGTCCCGGCGCCTCGCCTGGCGGGCGAGCCGTCGTACAGCCAACGCTCATGTGGGACTGGGGGGCGGGACGGTTTTTCCTTCCCCTCTTCCCACCCTCCATGCGGGTTGGCTATGGGAGGGCGCATGAGTCTGGTCGAAGCCCGCGCGTCGCGCGCCAGGAAGCCCGTGGAATACGAGGTCACCGTCGACCATGTGCGGATGGACACGCACGACACGGCGACGCTGTTCCTGGATTTCGGCGGAGTCCCGCTGGAATACAAGGCCGGGCAGTTCCTCAACATCGACCCGCACCAGTTCCCCGCCTTGGGCCGCCTGTCGGCCTACCTCCAGGAGCAGAAGGGGCGGAAGGAGCCGCAGCGTTCCTACTCGCTCGCATCTGCCCCACACGAGCCGCTGGTGGCCATCACCGTGAAGGACGAGGAGTTCATCCCCGGCCTCACCCGCTATCCGCCGCTCTTGTCGCCCTACCTCGTGCATGGCCGGCTCACCGGCGCGCGGATGAAGGTGATGGCCTTCATGGGGCCCTATGTGCTGCCGGAGGACGTGGAGGAGCGCACGGAGCACGTGGTCCACCTGGTGGCCGGCTCCGGCGCGGTGCCCAACTTCGCCATCCTCAAGGACGCGCTCCACCGGGGGCTGAAGCTGCGCCACACCTTCCTCTTCTCCAACAAGACGTGGGGGGACGTGTTGTATGGCGAAGAGCTGGCCGCCCTGGAGCGCCAGCACCCGGACCGCGTGCGCGTGGTGCACACGCTTACGCGTGAGACGGATGAGTCGCGCTTCGGCGCCGCCGTGCGGAAGGGCCGCGTCCACCAGGCCCTGCTGGAGGAGCTGATTCAGGACCGGGATACGTGCCTGGTGTACGCCTGCGGCCCGGCGATTACGCCGTGGGACCGGCGCAAGGCGCTGGAGACGCGCACGCCCTCCACGCCGCGCTTCATGGAGACGGTGCTGGGCCACCTCCACGCGCTGGGCATCGAGGACAAGCGCATCAAACGGGAGACATACGGCTAGGCGCTCGCGGCAGCCACAGCTCGAAGCGAGCACCGCCGCGAGGCCGGCTGCTGGCGCGCACGCTGCCCTCATGCGCCAGCACCACGCGCCGGACAATGGCCAGCCCCAGCCCCCGTCCGTTGGCGCGGGTGAGGAAGAAAGGCTGGAAGACGCGCTGCGGGTCCACGTCGGGAATGCCGGGCCCTTCGTCCTCCACCACCAGGCGCACGCCGCCGTCCGCGGGCTCCACCGTCATCCGTACCTTGCCGCCCGCGGGTGAGGCCTGCACGGCGTTGCGCACCAGGTGCGTCACCGCCAGTTGGAGCAGCGTCTCGTCCCCTTCGAGCGGAGGCGTCTCCGCGGCCTCGTCCACGCTGAAGCGCAGCGTGGGGGCGTCCGGCGGGCCATGCATCTGCCCCAGCGCCCGGCGCACCAGCTCGCCCAACTGCACGGGGCGGGGGCGCGGCTCCAGCGGGCGCACCACGTCCAGCAGGTCCCGGACGATGTCCTCCAGCCGGATGGCCTCCTCCTCCAGCATGCCCACCGCGGCTTGTCCCGTGGGCCCCAGGTGGGCCTCGCGGCGCAGCACCGCCACCGCGTTGAGGATGGCGCCCAGGGGATTGCGCACCTCGTGGGCCACGACGCCCGCGGCCTCGCCCAGCACCTCCAGCCGCTCGCGCGCCACCAGCTCGTCCTGGAGCCGGGACACCTCCTCCAGCCGCACCGCGGACATCTGGTGGTGGCGCACGTTCTCCAGCGCGCCGCCCACCAGCTGCGCGAACAGCTCCAGGGTGCTGGCGCCCGCGGGGGTGAGGGCGGGGCCCTGCACGGAGAGCACGCCGAACGGATGCCCGTCCACGAGGATGGGCGCGTCCAGCCCGCGCATGTCCGGTGGATGAAGCTGGCACACGGGGCTCTCCCCGTTGGCGGAAGGCGGGAAGCGCGCCATGCCGAGCATGTCGTGGTGGAAGGCCGCCTTGCGCCGCTCGAGCACCTCCAGGAAGTGCGGCAGCGCGGCGTTCGGAATGCGCACGTCCGCCAGGGGCATGCCGTAGAGCTGCTCGGCCTCGGCCACGATGAAGGGGTTCTGCCGCAGGGGCCCGTACCGGAAGGCGTCGCCGTCCACGTAGACGACGGACACGGAGAAGCCCTGGCGGTAGATGGCGTCCACGGCCGTCTCCAGCACCGACCGCTCGTCGCGGCAGCGCAGCATCGTCGCGGCGGCCGCCACCAACGCCTCCGTGAGGCGCCGCACGGAGTCCTCCGCTTCCGCCTCCAGCAGCACCACCACCAGCTCGTCCGGGTGCGCACCGGGCGCATGCCTCAGGGCCAGCGTGCGCTGGGGGCCGCTCGCCGGCTGCACGCGCACCCAGACGGGACCTTCAGGCAGCGGCCCACCGCGGACGAGGGATTCATACAGCGGCTCCACCCAGCCGCGTTCCGCGGGGACGAAGCGGCGGATGCTTTCGGAGAGCGACAGGGCTTCCAGCTCCGACGCTGGAACGCCCAGCAGGGTGGCGAGCGCCGCGTTGACCCGTAGCACCTGCTCGCCGCGGATGAGGGCGGTGGGGAGGGGCATCGCTTCGAGCAGCCGGTATTCGGCGGAGGCGGTGGACACGACGGTCATCCTCTGAGTCCACCGCACCGTCCGCAAGGGAACTTCAGCGGAGCCGGCGGCGGTGGACGCAATGGGTTTTTCCGCACCCCGTATGGAAGGGCGAGGGGCAACACTCGGAGGGCACGATGATGAACTTCAAGAACCTGATGGACCGCGATGACCTGGAGTTGAAGGCTGTCATGGCCGTGATGGCGGTCTACGTGATGATGGGCGCCGTCTTCCTGGGGCAGATGCTGTAGCGCCTGGTTTCAGGGCTTCTTCTTCAGGTCCTTTGCGCGAGCCAGGTACTTCTGCACGAACTCCTTCTCCTCCGGGCGAAGGTGGCTCAGACGCAACCCGTAGCCGCGCGGGTTCTTTCCGTCCTCCAGCGAATTCTCCCAGATGACGGAGCTGCGGAGCGTCAGCACCCGGGGCGGCTCATCGAAGCGCAAGGTGAGTTCCACCAAGGTCCCCAGCCGCAGCGGCTTGTCCGTGGCGATGAACAGTCCGCCCGATGACAGGTTGATGATGCGGTGGTCGGTGAAGATGCCCGCGTTCTGCAGCGTCACCTTCACGTCCGCGTGGATGCGGTCATCCGAACGCCGCTCCAGGCCGACGAACTCCGCGCTGGAATAGGTGGGTGCCGCCGCGGCCCGGCGCATGGCCGGAGCGGGCGGTGGAGGCG
>NZ_VHLC01000155.1:0-15430 GCF_006547355.1 Myxococcus sp. AB036A
TGACACCACCCCGACACCCGATGCCGCCACCTGCCGGGCGAAGCGCCGCGCGAATGGCAGGAAGCCCTGATCCGGATGACGGCTGCCTACCATGGCCAGCCGGCGCCGCGGCAGCCCCGGCACGCCCCGGTAGAAGAGCACCGGCGGCGCATCCTCCACCTCCGCCAGCCGCTCTGGATAGGCCGCCTGCCCCTGGAACGCCACCTTCATGCCGGACGCCCGGCAGGCTTCCCACACCCGCCACGCCACCGGCGCCAGGCCCTCTACGGAGGCGAGCTTGCGACGAACCTGTGAGGAAACCGGCGCCTGGGACACCCAATCTCGCACCGGAGTCGCGGCGAGCGGCGCGAGGCTTCCGTCCGCGAACGCGCGCAGGGCGACCAGCGTCCTCGGCCCCAGGCCGGGAACGGACCAGAGCGCCAGGCATGCCTGCTGCTCCGCCGTGAGGATGTCCGTCTCAGCGTCCGCCATACCCGTCCCCCGCTCGATACCCACCTATATAGAAGGTGGGGCCGCTGGGAGGGGCGCGACACATAAACACCGGACCGCCACCGGTCAAGCACTCAGCCCCTCCATCCGAGGGGCCCATTGCATTTTTCCTGCCGCGCCGCTCAGCGGCTGGCCGAGGGCGACGAGCCCGCGGACATGTGGGCGCGGTCGCCGGGGACCAGTTCCTCCAGGGAGCGGGTCATGAGGCAGTTGGAGGTACGCTCCTTGACCTCGGTCACCATGCACGCGCCGATGCTCCGCCAGGGGAAGGACTGCTCCTCCTTGGACGGCTTGCGCACGTCGTGGCCCAGCACGTGGCGGGACGGGTCCCCCTTGCGGAGGATGTTGAAGGTGTTGCCCAGCTCCACGCCGTCCGCGCTGCCCTTGTCCACGACGATGCTGTGGTTCTCACCCAGCACCGTGAGGTACGGCACCAGCGCGGTGATGACGGTGCCGTCCACCTGCTTCGCGTTCGGCTTCGGCGCCACGCGCTCGGTGAGGCGCTCACCCACGGGGCCCACCAGGTCGCCACGCTCGATGCCGTCCCACGTGTCCATGATCTGCGCGGTGACGATGCCGTCGCCCACGCGCTGCACGCGCAGGGTGCCCACGAAGTCGGTGAGGAAGCCCAGCTGGCGCCCGGTCACCGGGTGCTTCACAGCCTTGGTGGTGTGGTAGACGACGTAGCGGTCCCCCACCTTCACGTCACCCTTCCGCTTGAAGCGCACGTAGACGTTGTCCGGGAAGGAGAGCATCACCGCGTTGGAGGGCGAGCCCTCGATGCGGCCGGCCTCGTCCAGTTCGCGCTGGGTGACGAAGCCCTGCGTCGTCACGGGGACGGAGCTGGCCAGGTCGACGCCAATCTTGCCCGTCACGGTGACCTGGTCGTTGGAGGTCATCTCCATGGGGGCCGTCACGTCGCCCTCGTCGACCACCATCTCCGTCACCTGGGTGGGGACCTCCTCGCCCGCGGCGAAGAAGCGCACCTGGTTGCCGGGGTAGATCCAATGCGGGTTGGCGATCTCCGGGTTGTAGGACCAGACCTTGGGCCAGTACCAGGGGCTGCCCAGGTAACGCTGGGACAAGTCCCACAGCGTGTCACCGGACTCCACGGAGTGGACCTCACCGGGGGCGCTCTCACGGCCCCGGGGCGCGCCGGGCGGAAGCGTGACGGAGGTCGGCGGCGCGGAATCGGGCGCCTCGTCCATCACCTCGGCGCCGCCCATCTCACCGCCCGTGTCCTGCTCTTCCTCGTTCTCCTGCTGGGCGTACGCGGTTGGCGCGACGGCGAGGCTCAACATCAGCGAGGTGAGAATCCGGGAGCGCATCGCGGGACGTCCTTTCGAAAGAAGCATCACTGGGGGATCGCGGCGAGCCGCTGTTCCGCCTGGGTAGCAGCCGCCGTCCCCGGGAACTGGGTGACGACGCGGGTGTAGAGCACCTTGGCATCCGCGGACTGGTTGAGCCGCATCCGGCACTCGGCGAGCCGGAGCATGCCGTCCAGCATGGCGTCCCCGGCGGGATACTTGTCGATGAGCCGCTCGAACGTCTTCGCGGCTGCCTTGAACTCGTTGAGGCCAATCTGGCCCAACCCGCTGAAATAGAGCGCGTTGTCGGCGCGCGGGTGACGCGGGTTCTCATCGGCGAAGCGGCGCAGCTTCTCCACCCCGCCCTCCACGTTGCCGGTGCGCAGCATGTTCACGGCCTTGTCGAACTCCGCGTCGAGCACGTCGGGGTCCTGCTGCGCCCCCGCGTCCTCGTTCGACGCCATCATGGTCGCGGCCGACGCGGCGCTCGCCGACGAGCCGGCCCCTTCGTCCGGCGCGGGGCTGATGAACATCTCCATCTGCTCGTCGTCCGGCTCCATCACCGCCACGGCGGTGGGCAGCTTCGGCGCGGGCTCATGGCGCGGCTTGAGCTTCACCACCGCCAGCTCTGGCGTGGCGCCCAGCGACTCCTGCGCGGACGCCTCCACCTTCACCGGAATGGAGCGCGCTGACGGGCCCTCACTCGAAGCCCCCGCGCGCGACACGGCGTCGTGCGCCTCCAACCGGGCCACCCGCTCCACCAGCCGTTCCTGGGACGCGCGCAGCGTGCGCAGTTCGGAGCGCAGCGCACTCACCTCCGCTTCCGAGGAAGCGGTGGTGGCGCAAGCGCCCAGCGCACACAGGGGCGCGGCGGCGAGCAGACGGAAGATGACGGAGCGCGCGGGCACGGGCCTTTTTCAGCAGAGGGGTCTCCCCGAGGATAGGAAGGCCCGTCGGAGAGCGTCAAGAAATCGGCCCCCCACATGGGGTGGCTAGAAGCGGTGTACCACGTAATTGAGGTGCCGCCCCGTCCGCCCTGCGTCCCGCCGGTGGGAGAAGAAGCGCGTGGGATCACACGCCGTACAGGCCTGTAGTACATCGACGTGGGCCGGCTTGAGCCCCGCCCCCACCAACGTCTGACGCACCGCGCGGGTCAGGTCCAGCCGCGGCTTGCCTTCCACCCACCGCACCACTTCATCCCCGAAGCGCGCGCTGAAGCGCTGCGCCAGTTCCTCCGACACCTCGTAGCAACAGACCTGGATGGACGGCCCCACCGCGGCCAGCAGCCGCTCCGGCCTCGCACCGC
Organism: Myxococcus sp. AB036A; assembly: GCF_006547355.1. Classification (NCBI taxonomy): domain Bacteria; kingdom Pseudomonadati; phylum Myxococcota; class Myxococcia; order Myxococcales; family Myxococcaceae; genus Myxococcus; species Myxococcus sp. AB036A. The sequence continues at coordinate 3,103 of NZ_VHLC01000155.1, forward strand.
GCGCCACCAGCACCTCCACGGCGCGCGCGCTGATGTCCGCGTCCGTCCCCCGCCAGCCGGAGTGCACCGCCGCCACGCGACGGCCATCCGGGTCCACCAGCAGCACCGGCACGCAGTCCGCCGTGCCCACCGCCACCCAGCTTCCCGGTGCCTGCGTCCACAATCCGTCCGCCTCGCCCTCCGTGGGGCGCAGCCCCTGGGCCCCCTCCCCGCTCCGGGCCTCCACCACGCGATCACCATGCACCTGCGACACGCGGCTCAGCGCTTCGAGCGGCGCGCCAGTGGCCTGTGCAAGGCGGCGGTGGTTCTCCTCCACGCGCGCCCGCTCGTCGCCCACGGAGAAACCCAGGTTGAGTGACGCGTAGGGCCCCTCCGAACAACCGCCAGCGCGGGTGGTGAAGCCGTGCGGCACCGGCAACAACGCGGAGGTGAGGAACTCGGTCGACATGGAATCTCCAGGAATCCACCTGATTGATGCACCAGGAGGTGATCCAGCGTCAGCGCAATCGTAGGATGATTTCGCCGCTTCGTTTGACAGGTAGCGTCAGCCACCTGACAATTCATGGACCTTCCCAACTCCGTGAAACCCGTCCGAAACTCCGCGCTCGAGAGCCGCGAGCACCCGTATGCCCCTGGGTCCCGACACCGTTGGTCGCAAGCTGCTGTGGAGCATCGCCCTGCCCGGGCTGCTCGTGGCGCTGCTGGGCGTCGGCCACTTCTGGCGTGAGGCGCGGGTCGCGGTCCAGGACGCCACCCAGGTGGAGTCGCTGGCGCTGGCGGAATTCGTCGCATCCACCTTCACCCTTCCGCAGGCGCGCGGGGCTCCGGCCCATGGCGCGGTGACGGAGGTGATGCGCTCCGACACCCGGCTCTTCCGCTCGGTGGAGGACGTCCGGGTGCTGACGCCGGATGGGCGCATCCTCTGGTCCCGCCGCTCGGGTGAAGAAGGCACGACGCACCCAGAGGCCGCGCGGCTGACGGCCCCTGGCCCGGAGCGGGCGCGCTCGGTGGCGCAGATGACGGAGGTCATCCGTCCCCTCGGCGGGCCCGAGTGCGCCGGCTGCCACACCTCCGGCGACGTGCCGGGTGCCAGCATCCTGCAGCTGCGCATGGCGGAGCCGGCGCTGCACCAGCAACTGTCGTCCGTGTTCGGCGCGGCGCTCGGCTCCATGGGCCTGTTCGTAGTGCTGCTGGCCCTCATCACCGGGCTGGCGCTGCACTTCGTCCTCACCCGCCCGCTGCGCAAGCTGAGCGTGGCCATGCGGCGTGCGGAGGCGGGCGACCTGCTGGTGCGCGCGGAGGCGCGAGGCACCGACGAGCTCGCGCAGCTGGGCGCGGCCTTCAACCAGATGCTGGCGCGGCTCACCTCCATGAAGGCGGAGGAGATCGACACCCACCGCGACCTGGAGCTGGTGAAGGAGAAGCTGGCCCTCAAGGACGAGCTGGAGGACCGCCTCAAGGAGCTGTCGCTGCTCTTCGACGTGGCGCGCTCGCTCAACGCCACGCTGGAGCTGGATGAGCTGCTGGACGCCGTCACCCGGCTGGTGACCGAGCGGCTGCGCATCCCCGAGTTCTCCATCATGTTGATGAACTCGGAGAGCCTGCTGGAAATCAAGCACGCCTGGCCGGAGGGCCGCGGCGCGGAGGGCCTCACCTTCGCGCTGGGCGAAGGCGCTTGCGGGCGCGCGGCGGAGACGCGCAAGTCGGTGTACCTGCCGGACACGTCGGACCGCTCCAGCGTGTTCGCCAAGCCGGACCTGGTGAAGGGCGGGCTCAACAGCGGCGCGCTGCTGGCGGCGCCCATGGTGCACATGGAGACGCTGCTGGGCGTGATGAACTTCCAGCGCCCCGAGGTGGCCAGCTTCTCCGCGGAGGAAATCGAGCTGCTCAACGCGGTGGCGGACGTGGTGGCCACGGCGGTGAAGAACGCCCGGCTGCACGCGGAGACGGTGAAGCTCACCATGACGGACCCGCTCACCGGCGTGCCCAACCGCCGCCACCTCTTCCAGCGCATGGAGCTGGAGCTGGCCCGTTCGAACCGATTTGGCACTCCGCTGGCGCTGCTCATGGTGGACGTGGACCACTTCAAGCGCATCAACGACCTGGCCGGCCACCGCGTGGGTGACGAGACGCTGCGCCGGGTGTGCGACGTGCTGCGGCTGCGCGTGCGCAAGGTGGACACGCTGGCGCGCTACGGCGGCGAGGAGTTCGTCATCCTCCTGCCCCAGACGAACAAGGCGGAGGCCATGGAGGTCGCGGAGAAGCTGCGCCGCGCCGTGGCGGAATCCGTGGAGCTGGTCCAACCGGGCCTGCCGGGCAACCACGTCACGGTGTCCATTGGCGCGTCGCACTTCCCTTCCGACGCCTCCGCCCAGGAAGAGCTGGTGGACTGCGCGGACGCGGCGCTCTATTTCAGCAAGCGCACCGGCCGGAACCGCACCACCCAGTACGAGGCCGGCATGGAGCTGCACCCAGGCCGCGAGCGGGGCCCGCACACGCCCACGGCCGAGCCGCCCGGCGTGACTGCCGCCGCCACGCCTCCGGGTGGCGTGGCCAAGGCGTAGGCGCTCAGCGGCGCACGAGCGTCTGCGCCATGGGCAGCAGCAGGTCCGCCCACTCCTCATAGCCATCGGCCGACGGATGGAAGCCGTCGTCCGAGAAGAAGTGGGGGCTCCTGGGAATCATCTCCTTGCTCGCCGTGAAGAGGTCCACGTGGTGCATGCCGTGCACCCGGGCCACCTCCGCGATGGCGGCGTTGAAGGGCTCGATGCGGCCTTCGTACAGCGCCGCGGGCACCAGCCGCGCCACCGGGGCCAGCGCCAGGTCCGCGAGGTTCACCACCACCAGCGGCGCTCCGGTCTGCTTCAACCTTCGCGCGATGCGGTCCAGGTCGTCCTGGAAGTCCTCCACGGGCGTGCCGCGCCAGAGGTCATTCGTCCCGATGCCCAGCGTCACCAGCGTGGGCTGCGCGGCCACGGCGCGCTTCACCTGTCCCGTGAAGACGTCACGGATGCGCGCGCCGCTCTGCCCCAGGTTGGTGAGGCCCACGGGCAGGCCAGCCGCGCGCAGCCGGGAGGCGAGGCGCTCGGGATAGCCCCCGCCTCGCGCCGCCCCCACGCCCACGGCCGTGCTGTCTCCAAGCGCGACGTAATTGACGCTCATCCGCCGCTCCCACGCTCCGGACTCACGGCACCCGCAGGGCGCGCAGGTTGCGAGCCCCGCCCGGCGCCGTCACGCGCAGCAGCAAGGTGCTCCCGGACGCGGCGCCCTTGATGATGCGGGCCAGGGCGTCCGCGTTCTCCACCTTCTTGCGGTTGGCCTCGATGACGACCATGCCGGGCTCCAACTGCGCGCGGTCCGCCGGCGAGCCGGGCACCACGTCGGTGATGAGCGCGCCGCTGCTGTCCGTGAAGCCGGCCTGCTGCGCGGTGCGCGCATCCAGGTTCTGGAGGCTGACGCCCACGCGCCGGGAGCTCTCCTGCTGGTCCTCCGGCCGCTGCTTCCCCGAGGCCACGCCCTCCAGGTCCGGCCGCGTGCCGAGCGCCACCTTCACGTCCTGCTTCTTGCCGTCGCGGTAGAGCGTCAACGTGGACGTGCTTCCGGGACGCTTGAGCGCCACGGTGCGCGTCAGCTCGCCGCTGGAGGTGACGGTCCGGCCGTCGATGGCGATGACGACGTCATCCTGCTTCAGGCCCGCCTTCGCCGCGGGAGAAGACGGCATCACCTGCGTGAGGATGGCGCCTTGATTCACGGGGAGCTTGAGCGCGCTGGCCAGGTCCCGCGTCAAGTCCTGGATGCCCACGCCCAGCCATGCGCGCGTGACAGAGCCTTCCTTCTCCAACTGCGGCAACAGTGAACCGATGAGATTGCTGGGCACTGCGAAGCCGATGCCGGAGCCACCGCCGACGATGGCGGTGTTGATGCCCACCACTTCGCCCTTCATGTTGAACAGCGGGCCGCCCGAGTTGCCCGGGTTGATGGCCGCGTCCGTCTGGAGGAACTCGTCGTACTGGCTGGCGCCAATCTCACGCGCCCGCGCGGAGACGATGCCCAGGCTGACGCTGGAGGCCAGTCCGAAGGGGTTGCCAATGGCCACCACCCAGTCGCCCACGCGCAGTGCATCCGAGTCGCCCAGCTTCACGGTGGGCAGGTTCTCCACCTTCTCCTTGAGCCGCACGAGCGCCACGTCCGTGAGCGGATCACGCCCCACCACTTCGCCGCTGAAGCTGCGTCCGTCATCCAGGCGGATGGTGATGCTGACGGCATCCTCCACCACGTGGTTGTTGGTGAGGACGACGCCCTTCGGGTCGATGATGAAGCCGGACCCTGCCCCTTGGCGCAGCGGCTCGCGGCGCTGACTGCCGCCCTCGCGGCCTCCACCGAAGAAGCGCTCGAAGAGCGGGTTGTCCTCCATTCCACGCGGAACGCCGCCCCCTCGGGCCTGCACGTCCACGTTGACCACCGCCGACTTCACCGACTCCACCAGCGGCGCCAGCGACGGAAGCGCCTGAGCCTCCCGTGTCGCGGGCTGGAGGACGTTCCCGGCGCCCGGCTGGGTGGCCGCGGGCGGCGACTTTGGCGCCTGCGAGACAGCAGCAGCGGGGGGCAACGCGACCAGGAGCGCGGCGACGAGCGCCTTCCGGAACGAGACGGTCGAACGGTTCATATGCAGACCAAGCTAAAGCCGAAAACCAGCCCCGCAAGCCAAACCGTCTGACGTGGCGACAGGAGGACACATCACCCCACCCTCCTCCCTCCTGGCCTCAGGCAGGCAGATAGAGGCGGTAGTCCAGCTCTGGATAGAGGTTGTCCCGCCCCTCCACGAGCGAGAGCCAGCCCTCGTCCAGACTGCCGCCGCGCAGCTGCTCGTGCAGGCGCTGGAAGCGCAGGATGTGCTCGCGCGTGCGGCGCTGGGCGTACTCCACCATGGTGCCCGTCTTCATGATGAAGGCCCAGTCGGAGGACTGGGCGAGCAGCAGCTCCCTGGCCGCCTGATTGAGCGCGCGACGTTGAAGCTCACCGGCATCCGGGAAGTCCCGCGCCAGCTCCACCATCTGCTTCGCGCAGTGGTTGAGGTGGCGGTAGATCCAATCATTGCTGCCGTCGAGCCACATGTTGGCGTAACCGCCCGCGCCCCACGAGGACAGCGGCGGCGTCGCCACCTGATTCTCCGGGTGCTCCCGCAGGTCATCCAACGGCGTCACCAGCCGGAACGTCTTCTGGTCATACGCGACCTTGCGGATGAGGAAGTCGAGGAACTGGGGCCCCTCGAACCACCAGTGGCCGAAGAGCTCGGCGTCATAGGGCGCGACGACCACCGGCTCCCTGCCGCCCAGGCGCGAGGCCAGGTCTTCAATCTGCCGCTGGCGGTTGAAAAGGAAGTTGCCCGCATGCACCGAGGCCCGCTCACGCGCGGCGAGCGGATCATAGGGGCGCTTCTCGTTCGTCTTCCCGGTGATGCGGAAGTACTTGAAGCCGGTGTTCTTGCGCTCGCCGGTGGGCTGGATGAACGGGCGGATGTAGTCCAGGTCCAGGTCCCAGCCGATGTCCCGGTAGAACTCGCGGTAGTCCGGGTCGCCCGGGTAGCCGTGCTCGGTGCTCCAGACCTGCTGGCTGCTCTCCGGGTCTCGGGCATACGCGGCGACGCCCGCCTCGGTGAAGACGGGCGCGTAGGGGCCATGCAGGGGCCGGGGCACGGCGTCCGTCAGGCCGTGCGTGTCGACGAAGAAGTAACGGATGCGCTCGCTGGCCAGCAGGCGCTCCAGGCCCGGGTAGTAGCCACACTCGGCGAGCCAGATGCCGGCGGGGTCCCTGCCGAAGTGCTGGCGGTAGTGGTTCGCGGCCACCGTCACCTGGGCGCGGACGGCTTCGGGCACCTGCTGCATCAACGGCAGGAAACCGTGTGTCGCGTTGCAGGTGAGGATGTCCAGGTAACCCGCGTCCTGGAGGCGCCGGAACGCGGCGACGAGGTCGCGCTTGTAGCGGTCATGGAACGCGCGGCGCAGGGACTCGAAGTGGTCCCGGTAGAAGCGGGCAATGGGGCCGAAGGTGGCGTCGTCTCGCGTCCGATGCACCTCTCGCGCGCCCAGTTCGCAGAGCAGGTCCAGCCGCCGTGCGTAGCGGCTCATCAGCAGCTCGTCGCGCAGCATGGAGACGAGCGTCGGAGACAGCGTCATCGCCAGGCGGAACGGGACGCCGTCCTCCGCCAGTCCGTCGAAGACCTGGAGCAGCGGGAGGTACGTCTCGGAGATGGCCTCGTAGAGCCAGTCCTCCTCGAGGAAGTCCTCATGCTCGGGGTGCCGAACGAAGGGAAGGTGCGCGTGGAGCACCAGCGCGAGGGAGCCCAGACTCATGGTCGTTCAATGTCTCCGTGCGGGTTCAGGAGCGGCCGTCGTCCGAAGGCGGCTTCCGGGGAGGCGGCTCCGCCGCGTCGTGGGTGGCGTGGCCCTGGCGGGCCTCGAAGGAGGAAGGAGACGCCGTGCGGCGATGCGCCGCGCCTTCCACACGGGACCGCGGCACTTCGAAGTAGCGGTGGTCCTCCTCCGCGTCGGCGTCTCCCTGCGTCCGGGCGTCGCTGCCCGGAACCGTGGCGCCGGATGAACGTGGCGGAGCCTCGAAGGAGCGCGGGTTCTCCTCGACCGTGCGGGGATGAGTACCGGCGCCGTGAGCATCCTTCGCGGTGGTTCCGGTTTCTGTGCGTGCCGACGCATCGGCAGCGCCCGACGGTTGAGCCGGAGCACCGAGGAAGCCTCGACCCGAGGCGCCTGTCCCCTGCGGAGGGGAATCCAGGTGGCGGCGCTCCGAGGCGCCCGACACCCGTTCCGGGGCATCCAGGTAACGACGCTCCGAGGCGCCTGCCCGCTGCGGAGATGACTCCAGGTAGCGTTGCTCCGATGCACCCGACGCCCGTTCCGGGGCATCCAGGTAACGACGCTCCGAGGCGCCTGCCCGCTGCGGAGATGACTCCAGGTAGCGTTGCTCCGATGCGCCCGGCGCGCGGGGCGGCGACTCCAGGTAGCGCAGGTCCGACGCTCCCGGAATGCGGCTGACGTCCAGGTGATGCGGATGCGAAGTCGCCGCACCTTCCGCATAGCGGAGGTCCGATGCCCCCGGAATGCCCTCCACGTCCAGATAGCGATAAGGCGAAGCGCCGCTGACCGGCGAGCGAGTCGCACCGCCTTCCGCGTAGCGCAGGTCCGATGCCCCCGGGATGCCCTTCACGTCCAGGTAGCGATGCGGTGACGTGTCACGGCCTGCCTGGCGTGCCGCGCCGCCTTCCGCGTAGCGCAGGTCCGATGCACCCGGGACGCCCTTCACATCCAGATACGCACGGGGCCCTTGCTCCCTCCCCGCCTCGTGAGCGCCCCCTCCCGCATAGCGCATGTCCGAAGCGCCCGGCGCACGGCCCAGGGTCTCCAGGTAGTGCGACACGGGAGCAGTCACGGGTCCGCGCACCTCGCGCGCATTCCGCAGCGCCGCGACCGACAGATAGCGCTGGTCCGAAGCCCCCGCCGCTCGCCCCACCGAGTCCACGTACCGTTGGTCAGAAGCCCCAGGCACGCGTTCCACCGACTCCACGTACCGCTGGTCCGAAGCACCCGGCGCACGCTCGGGGCCCTCCAGGTGCGCCTCCGTCATGTCCCTGCCACGACGCTCCCTGTGGACTTCCGGCACATCCAGCACGCCACCACTGCCCGGCAGGTTCACCCGGCGCCACGACACGTACTCGCGCTCCTCTTCCGGCGGCGGCGCTTCCACGACCGCTACGGGCAGCGCCGCCTCAAGCGGAGGAACCCGAAGGAAACGCACCGTCAAATCCGTGGAGACACCCGCGGGAGGCAACGTCACGCGGTTGCTCGAAGCACCGATGCGGCAGCTCCGCCCATCACGACCGACGAAGTGCGCCTCCACGCGATACGTCCGCCCCGACGGCAACCCTTGGATGTAGAGGCCGCGAGCCTCCACCGCGAAGTCCAACTCCCGCTCCATCTGTTCATCACCGAACACACGAAGCACGGAACGCGGCGCCTCCAGTGCATCCTGCGCCCGCAGCAGGGCCCCCAGGCTGAAGTCCCAGGACACGAAGAGCGTGTGCGGATCCCTGGGCAACAGGAGGACGGCGTCGTCCTGATACCCCTCCGGCAGCTCACCCAATCCCTCGGCATCCACGGGGGGCGGCGGCGAAGCCGGCGCGCGCTCCACCAGATGGTGGCTGCGCGCCTCCTCCTCGCCAGCCACGCGCGCCACGAAGAAGCCCTCCTCCACGGGCTCCGCGGGCTTTTGCACGGGCGCGGGCCGTGTGACGGGCCGCGGCACCGGCTCCGGCGCGGGAACGAGCGGCCTCGTCACGGAAGGCATGACGGGCGTCACCGGCTCACGCGGCCGTTCCACTCGGGGCTTGGGCGGGAACGTGACCACCTTCGCGGGTTTGACCGTCGGCTTGCTCCCGGGCTTCTCGGAGGCCCGCTTGGCGGCCACCCGCTTGGGCGCGGACACCCTGCCCTGGTCTTGCGCGCCGTCGGTCTTGGGCTTCGCGGCGGTCGGGGGCCTCGACTTCCGGGGCGCCTTCGCGGCGTCAGTGGAGGGCGCCTTGGCCTTCCTGGCGGCGGGGGCCCCGGCAGCAGGTGCAGCGGGTTTCGCGGCCGAGCGCTTGGGAAGCACTCGGATGCCCGCCAACCGGGCGAGCTTCGCCAGGGCGGGGACATAGGCGGCCAGGGCTGCGAGCAGCTCCTCTTTTTTCATACGACTGTAGCCGCTCCCCAGGTGCTTCCGTGCCAACTCCCTGAGGTAGCTGACCGTCACGCTCTTGAGGTCTTCCATAGGCAAAGCCGGCCTTTAGGTCGCTGGTCGTAGAGGGTCAACGTGCCAGCATTACATGTGTTCTTCGCCCGACCCCCTTTCTCGTTTCATCACCCGATGACACTCAGGGGGCGGCTAGGTATCCTGCCCACGCTTGAGCGACCTGCCCAGACTGCTCCTGTGCAGTTTCGACGTCATCCCCGGTCCGTCGGGTTCATCCCGGCGTTTGACCGAATACTTGAAGGCGTTGCCGGACCGCTTCTCCGTGGTGGTGCTGTCGGCGAAGACGCCTGACCACTCCCACATCGAGAAGTACCAGGGCGCCCGGCTGCTGCGCGTCCCGGTAGGCTCGGGGGACCTCGCTTCGCGCATCCAGGCCTTCGAGCGGGCCGTGCGCCGGCAGCTCGAAAGCGAGGACTACGCGCTCGCCCACTTCACGGACCCCTTCGGCGGATACGCATTGTGCGAGCTGAAGGGAGACTACGGGTACCGGCTCATCTACGAGGCCCAGACGTTCCCCTCGCAGGAGCTGCGGTACACCCACCCACAGACGGAGGGGGACCGGCGCTTCCTGTCGAAGATTCGCAGGCAGGAGCTGTTCTGCCTGATGAACGCGGACCTCGTCGTCACCGGCTCGGAGACGACGCGCGCGTACATCCAGTCGCTCGGCGCCAGTGAGGAGCAGGTCCGGGTGCTCCCCGCGCCGGTGGACCTCCAGCCCTTCACGCCCGAGGTACTGGGCGCCCCGGACGGCGAACCGCTCCGGATGATGTACCTGGGCAGCCAGGTGGGGTGGCAGGGTCTGTCCACGCTGCTGCGCGCGGTGGAGGTGGCGGCCCGGAAGGAAGAGGTGCGCCTCACGGTGGTGGGCGCGCGCCACGCGGACTGGCAGCCGCACCTGGATGACCTGGTGAAGGAACTGGGACTGGGCGACCGGGTGGAGTTCCAACCCCCGGTGCACCACGACGACCTGGCCAAGGTGCTCGCGCTCGCGGACGTGGGCGTGCTGCCCATGGATGATGTGGAGCGCAATCGCGTTCAGGGCGGGCCGCTGGCGAAGGTGTCGGAGTACTGCGCCGCGGGCCGCCCCATCATCGCGGCGGACCTGCCCGTGACGCGGGAGCTCATCCCGGCTGGCGCGGGCGTCTTCTTCCCTCCGGGCGACAGCCAGGCCTTGGCCGACCGCATCATCGAGCTGGCGCGCGACGTGAAGCGTCGGATGGAGCTGGGCCAGGTGGCTCGAGCACACGCGGAGGCGGCGCTCGACGCGGGGCTCATCCGCGGCAAGCTCCTGGACCTGTATGACTCGCTGCTGGAGAAGCGGTCGGAGCCCGTCTCCACCACGAGCGAGGACAACCTGCCCGCGCCCACCACGGTGACGGGAACGCCCACGAACCGGCTGGCGGCGCTGCTGCCTCCCGAGCCCGCCCCCACGGCGGCACCGGTCTCCAAGAAGGCGCCGGAGCCTCGGAAGGACAAGGAGGCGCCTGCCGCGGGGCGTGCGCGCGAAGACCTGCCGCTGGTCATGGGGCAGGTGCTCGATGAGGGGCTCGACACGCGCCTCATCAAGACGGAGCTCGAGACGAATCCCATCGAGCCGCCCGTGGTGATGGGCGCGCCGCTGCGAGAGCGCTCCGCAGCGGCCGCCGATGCCGCGACCACCACGGTCCGCGAGAGCGAGGCCTCCGCGTCCAGCCTGCCCGGCAACGACGCGACCCCGGAAGGTTTCGCGCGCGACGCGAGCGACGACGACGACTCCGAAAGCGCGCTTCCCATCGTTCAGGCAACGGAGGTCGAAGACGCGGACGAACCCCCGTCACCGACGCCCATCGTCAAGGCGCCGGTTCCGTCAGCGCAGGCCTCTTCGTCGGTGAGCGACGACACGAGCGAGCACGCGGCGACGACGCCCGTCGTGAAAGCGCCCTCCTACTCGGGCCGGTTCTCCGCCGTGCAGAGTGACGACGGCAGCGAAGCCTCAGGGGCAACGCCCATCGTCAAGGCGCCGTCGTCTTCGGGCCGGCTGCCGTCGGTGCTGAGTGACGACGGCAGCGGAGCCTCAGGGGCAACGCCCATCGTCAAGGCGCCATCATCGTCAGGCCGGCTGCCTTCGGTGCTGAGTGACGACGGCAGCGAAGCCTCGGGGGCAACACCCATCGTCAAGGCGCCATCATCTTCAGGCCGGCTGCCTTCGGTCCTGAACGAGGACGGAAGCGGAGCCTCTGCGACAACGCCCATAGTCAAGGCGCCCTCGTCGTCAGGCCGGCTGCCTTCGGTGCTCAACGAGGACGGAAGCGGAGCCTCGGCGGCAACGCCCATCGTCAAGGTCCCGCCGCCTCCAGGCCGGCCGCCGTTCTCCGTCAGCAGCGACATTGACGAAGCCTCGGCGACAGCGATGTCCGCCAAGGGAAGCACCGCCTCATCGAGCCGCCTTTCCTCCTCGGCGAGCACGGATGCCAACGAAGCCTCGGCGACGACGCCCGTCGTCAGGGTCCCCCCACCTCCGGGCCGGTCTCCTTCGCCCGTGGGCGCGGATTCCTGTGAAACCTCATCAGCGACGCCCATCACCAAGGCGCCCGCCGCGCTGAACCGAGCGGACTCGGACACCAGTGAAGCTGCCGGGGACGCTGATGAAGCCCCCGCGCCGACCCCGGTCGTCCGCAGCCCCGTCATCGGAGCGCGCTACGAGCCACCCTCGCACACGCCGGTGGTGCGCTCGCCCTACGACCGCCAGCGGGACGAACCACCCGCGCCGACGCCCATCATCCGCGTGCCCACCGAGCTGCTCCAGGAGCTCATTCCCACGCGCTCGTCCAGCAGCCGCGGAACCGATTCCTCAAGCCGGCCGGAAGAGTACCCCACCCCCACACCCATCGTCCCCGCGCCCTCCTCGCTGTCGAGCCGGAGCATCTCGGCGCGAATGGAGACGCCCGTCGGACGGATGACGGCACTGACGCCACAGCAGCGGTCCACGAACACGGAACGGCCGCCGCCCATCTCCCGCCCGGGTGCCTCCGAAGCAGAGCGCCTGCCGCCCATCCGAGGAGGCGCGGCCGCGAGCACACCGGAGCGTCCGCCCCGGCTCCAGTCCGTGGACGGCCCTCCCCGGCTCGAACCCGTCAGCCCGCAGGCGTTCAAGGCCTCGGCCTCGGTCCCCGGCGGCGAGGACGAGGAGCCCGAGGAAATCTCCGAGGACGAAGCCCAGTCCATCGACGAAGGGGACGACGACAGCCACTCCCGCGCGCGGCCCCAACCCGAGGAGCCGGACGAAATCAGCAGCGACGAGGTGGAGGAAGCGGAGATTTCCGCCACCAGTGCAGCGCAGCTCATCGAATCGGACGACGACCTGGAGGAAGCCGACGCCGACGTGGCCCCCGAGCCACACGACGAAGGCCCCGCCCCGGAGCCCGTTCCTTCAACGCTGAACCCGTGGTTCGCCCAGCTCGCGCACGGGTACTGCCCCCCCGACGGAATCCGCTTCGACCGACACACGCCCCCGACGACGTTCCCCGGGCGCGACGAGCCCACGAAC